>NZ_JBLVPV010000016.1:0-86255 GCF_048286775.1 Flavobacterium glycogeni | reverse complement strand
CACGCTATAGAGTCTAGTTCTATGACTGACTTAAAAACAAAAGTATAAAAAAAATATAGATTTATTTGGAAATCAACACAGAATCTATGTGGTTCAATTTTTAATACGTTTGACCTGACGCAATAATACATTTCCTGCAAGGTTTTTTTAAACCTTGTAGGTTTTGGATATATTATAATACCTACAAGGTTAAAAAAAACCTTGCAGGACAATAAACACGAAAAAACAAAATATTAATATTCAATACTTTACTAATTGAATTCAGGTTGTTAATACCCAAAATTAATATTCAAAAAGAAATTTCTTCCTTTTCTGGGGATATTGTTCCAATCTGAAAAAGTGGAATAATAGGTGTCCAGTATATTTTCAATACCCGCTCTTATATTCCATTTGCTTTTTTCAATAGTAAACGAATAACCCGAAGCAAGGTTCAAAATCGCATAATCTGGCGTTCTGTCTTCGCCATAAAAAGGGCTAAACTGGGTTTGCGTAGCATTTCCTTGAACCATAATTTCGGCAGAAAATTTATTCACTTTATAATTTAAAGACGCTGAATATCGCAACGGACTTATAAATGGCAAATTTCTCTTTTCAAAGTCTTTTCCGTAATTGTAAACTAACTGGCCTTTCCCTTTAAAATTGGCAGTAATCTGGTATTCAATATTCAAATCGGTGTTGAAAATAGCGGCATACTCCAGCGCCGTATAAATTTTTACGCCGCTGGCACCAATAGTCATTGGGATAAGAATTGGGTCTGGTTTTCCAACAATAAAATCGGAAATATGAAAATAAGAAGACGTTATTTTAGCACTCAATTTTTTTGTCGCATATCCCAAAGAAACGTTTCCTTCAACTGATTTTTCGTTTTTTAATTCCGGGTTTCCAATGTAATCAAAACGGTCAAAACTATTGAACAAATAAAACCCGTATCCTTCTGAAACCGAAGAGGCTCGCTCTCCATACGCTAAACCGAAACCATATTCAAAACCATTTTTGTTATGAAAATAATTAGATGAAACGCTTTTTAAAATTCGGTTTTTACTATCTTTCATATTGGGATAAAAAATCTGTAAACTTTCTAAACCCAACTCATTGGCAACTTTATTGAAATGGTTTGCCAGGCTTGCCGAAAATTTCAAACTGGAATACGGATTCAAAACTATATTGTCTTCTAAAAACAATCCTCCATACAAAGTCCTCACATCAGGCCAAGTAAACATAAACATCACATTCTCGTTCGGATTACTCGGATACATGGTCATTTCGGCAATGGAACGATTATAAAAAGAGTTCAAATCGGCCATAAAATGATGGTTTTTATAAACTCCTTTTGCTTTCGAATAAAATCCATACGTATCACTCCAACCGGGCATATCCATGTGAATGAGAACCAAAGGCCGTTTCGTGTCATCCATTCTATGCGTAACGCTATTGTAATATATTTTGGTTTCCCAATTTTCTATTTTCGACAATTTTGGAGCATATTCAAATTTTAAAGAAGTTATTAAGGCTTCCGCCAAAGAAACATCCATCGGGAGTGCCGGATAACCAACATCGGTTGCTTTATCATAGATCAGCGATGCCTCTATGAGTTTATTTTTATTGAAAATAAAACCGGAAGTTGTGGAAACATTAAATTTTTTGAACTGTGAAAACAAAACTTCCTGATTGTTTCCAGAACTATAATTCTCGGCATCCCGATACATAAAGTCGGTATCCACATAAAACAAACTATCGACATAATTAATCGCAGTTCCAATAATTTTCTGTTTGCTATTGGTTTCAAAACCGGTATTTACAGCCGTTTCCCAGCCTAAATCGCTAAATTTGCTTCGGTTTCTTTTTAAATCAATAGCACCGCCAATCGTTGCTCCATGACAGCTTCCTTGTTGCCCGGATTTTATGGTTGCTTCCGATAAATTAGAAACTTCAACATAGGACGTTACGGGGTCCATTTTATCGGTACAAGCGCCAAAAATACGCATTCCGTCTATGGTTATTACTGTTCTCTCGGTTGCCATACTATTGATCATTGGCTCCCAGGCATAACCGCCTCTTTTAATCATTTCGACTTTGCCGGACTGTTGCAAATATTCGTCAATAGTGGCTAATGGTTTAGATTGTTTTTGATATAATTGTGCTTTTTTACCTATGACAATAACTTCGTTTAGAATTTTAGGAGCAAGGGTGTCTTTAGATTGTTCTTGGGCCGAAAGTGAGATTGTGGCAATAAATTGTAACGATAAAATAATTATTATCTTTTTCATAATGAAATAGTTTAAAAAAAGGCCAAAAAATGAATTCTTGACCCAGGGCAAACGCATGAGTTTACATTGAATAAAATTTGACACAGATTTCACAAATTCTCACAGATTAATTTGTGCTAATTTGTGAAATCTGTGTCAAAAATTTACTGAAATAAATCTAAAAATCATGTAAAATGTTTTTTAAATCATTTTAAGAAAATAAATATTTCTAGAATTCTACTTCAAAGTAAATACTGCTTACAGGAACGGCATCTGTAACTGCTTCGCCTTTTAAAACTTCGTTAGCGGCATTCAAAAGTTGCAAGTTAATTTTCCAATAACCGGTCATGGTTAACGATAATTTTCCGTGGTACAATTTATCTGAAACTGACTGTGCTAAATCGACATTATTAGGAGATCCATGATTTCCCATGCTCGGCATTCTCGGGTCAATTTTAACTTTAAAATTATCAACAACTGGGAACACCATCATAGATTGCATTTTAAAAACACCAACAGTCATCTCGTTTGTAGCCACTTTTGGGTTTATTGGTTCAATTAACGCCAAAAGATATTTTGTCCCGTCGGTTCCTGTAAAAGAAGTTACTCTCTTTTTGGCGGAAGCTGGAACACTAATTTGGTTATTTGCAGTATATGCAATACCATTAATAGTATAATTTATGGTTAGAGTCCAATGCTCCATGGCATTTTCGGCCATTTGAAAAACAATATAACCATTGTATAACGTTTCTTTTCCTGTGATTTTTGTAACTGCCGAAAACGGGCAAGCGTGCGACATTGTTGTCATTTGCATTAATGGCGCCCAAGTGATTGTCGCATTTTTTTCGTACTCATTCGTTGTTTTGTTTTTGATTCTCAAAGAAATTGCGTTGTGTCCCTGCTGCAAAGTTCCAGTAGGAGAAAAAAGTTCTACAATGTGGGTATCATTTGTAATTTCTTGTATTTTATTCAATCCTTCTAATTCATTTGCTGTAATTGATGGATTTTCATCATTTGAACAGGAAGAAAAAGCTAACGCCATAGCCATTACAGCTATTATATTTTTTAATGGAAATTTCATTTTGTATTTTATTAAAGTTTATAGGGAATCTGCTTGAGAAGATTTTATCTTTCAAACATTTGAAACCATAAGGTCTCCTCCATTTGAAAAAATCAAACGAAAACGTACATTTTCATGTAAAACTTTAAGAAATAACTGTGGGCGGATGAAAAACAGCACAACTAATACTGTGAGAATATAAATTAGAATAGTTGCTATTTATTTTTTCAGTCTTCTGAAAATAAACCGGTAAAACGTTAAACGGATTAATTTCTTGAAAAAATAAAACTTCTACTTCATGTGAAGTTGTTTTTTTATTAGACGAAATTGGACTGTCGCTCTCGGAAGCTTTTGCCAATTCTTTCATTAAATGACATTTTCCGTTGCATTGCAATTTTGGTTTGTCTTTATTAATGCAAAGTACTTTTGAAATATAATCATATTTAACTGCATATTCTAAAACCGGAAATATTGGTTTTAGAAGTATAAGTAACGCTATTATGAGTATTCCTTTTTTCACAAAGCAAAGATATAACTACATTAACCAGAATTTGTATGATTTATATCATATTTTCATTACTTTTATAATAATTACTTTGTACTTAATTAGTTGTCATGTCATTCGCAAAAAAAACGTTGCTAATTCAAAATCAGTTATTTTATGCAGATCGATTTAGATTTACTTTTCTCTTGGGGCGCGGTAGCCAAAAAATACAAAAAAAATGAAGTCATTTTTGATGAAGATGAAGTAGCTCATTTTTATTACCAAATCATTGACGGAAGCGTAAGAATGTTTAATTCAAATGATGAAGGGAAAGAGTTTACACAAGGTCTTTTTTGTAAAGGAAATAGTTTTGGAGAACCTCCATTGTTTATCGATCAGCCCTATCCATCAAAAGCGATTACCATCCAGGACAGTACAATTATAAAGTTATCAAAAGACAAATTCTTGAAAATCCTTGACGAATATCCGTCCATTCAAAAATCTTTTATGATTTTACTGGCCAACAAAATCCACTCAAAGTCAAACACTTCAAAAGAAATCATAAACCAAAAGCCCGAGTTTAGAATTGTCGCTTTTTTGAATACCCACAAAAAAAATTCGGAATGCTGTACCGAGAAAGTATTAATTCCTTATACGCGTCAGGAAATCGCAAATTTCACCGGTTTGAGAGTAGAAACAGTCATTCGTGTTTTATGCAAGATGAATACTTGTGAGAAACTAGAGATTGTGAATCATAAAATATATTATTAGAATGAAATTAAATGTGAAGTTTTGGTTAAAATTATCCTTGTTGAATCTATGTATTGTTGCCACACTAGGTGTTTTGATGCGCTATAAAATAGGTTTTGAATTTCCTTATTTAGACCAAAAACACCTTCAACATTCCCATTCTCATTTTGCTTTTTCTGGTTGGATCAGTCATACTCTGATGACTTTAATGGTCTATTATCTTCAAAACAAAACAGCTGATTTTCAAGTAGACAAATACCGGAAAATAATTATTGCCAACTTGATTGTTTCTTATGTAATGCTGGTCTCTTTTATTATTGAGGGTTACGGACTGTTTTCTATAACAGCCTCTACAGCTTCTATTCTAATTTCTTATGTTTTTGGCTATTATTACATTAAAGATTTAAGAAAAATTGATTGCGATTTATTATCCATAAACTGGTTTAAAGCAGCTATTGTATTTAATATCATCTCCTCATTTGGCACATTTTACTTGGCTTATATGATGGCGAGTAAAAATATTGTTCAAGATTACTATTTGTCTTCCATTTATTATTTTCTTCATTTTCAATACAACGGCTGGTTTTTCTTTGCCTGCATGGGTTTGCTTTTTGGTTTTTTAAACCTAAAAAAGACCGAGAATTCCTTTTATGAAACGGCATTCAAACTGTTTGCATTTTCCTGTATTCCTGCTTATTTTTTATCCACATTATGGCTGGACTTACCTGTTTGGCTTTATGTAGTTACTGTAATTGCGGCAATAGTTCAGGTTTTTGCCTGGTTTAAACTTCTTTTTATTTTAATACAAGCCAGAAAAGAATTTTTGAAAAACTTCTCGCCATTATTGCGTTACATTTTATTATTTGTAAGTCTTGCTTTAAGCATCAAATTAGTACTTCAATTGGGATCAACCATTCCTGTCTTGAGTGATTTGGCTTTCGGCTTTCGACCAATTGTAATTGCTTACCTGCACCTAGTTTTACTGGCAGTAATCACCCTGTTTTTGCTGTTCTATATCTATGCTCGCCATTTAATTTTTATTAGCAAAAGAATAAAAATTGGATTGCTCTTATTCACTTTTGGCGTTTTATTAAATGAAATTGTACTGGCTGTTCAAGGAGTTGCATCGTTTAGTTACACAATAATCCCTTATGTAAATGAACTTCTTTTTGCGGTAGCACTAATTTTGCTTTTCGGGATAGGATTTACTGCGTATTACTCCATAAAAAAAGTTAAAAATAACCCTCCTTTATGATTGCGCTCATAAAATAAAACACTAATACTTAAGTTCTTTGACAAACAAAACCTAAGTATTCTTATCATGAAAAAATCTATTCAAGTATTATTAGTCGTTAGTTTCTTTACCGCTTTTAGCTGTAAACAAAATAGCGAAGCTCCCTCTGAAAAAACTACAGAAAACACTTCAACTGAAAGTGCTGGACAATCTGCTGTAAAAGACGAATCGTCCAGTCCAAACATCGTTCAAACTGCTTCCGGAAGCAAAGATCACACTACTCTTGTAACGGCAGTAAAAGCAGCCGGATTGGTTGATGTTTTAAGCAATGCTGGTCCATTTACCGTTTTTGCTCCAACAAATGCTGCTTTTGACAAACTTCCTGCCGGGACGGTTGAAGGATTATTAAAACCGGAGAAAAAAGATGATTTGAAAAATATATTAGAATACCATACTTATGTAGGTGTGCTAAAAACAGAATACATGCAAGACGGCCAAGAGTTTGAACAAGTGAATGGCGGTAAAGTAAAAATCACAAAAAAAGGAGACAAAGTATATGTAAATGGTTCCGAAATTGTCGCTTCAATCCCAACATCAAATGGGATTATCCATGTAATAAATGATGTATTGCTTCCAAAATAATTATTAATTCAAATTACTAAATTGAAAAAAGCGTAAACTAATTTAGTTTACGCTTTTTTTGTGTGAAATTTTTTTTAACCTAATGTTTTATACATCATTGCCATTGCAATATTCGCCGCTCTTTGTTTAATTTCTTCGGCTTTTTCTCCCGTAAACAACTCATCAACCGTTTCGTTAAACAAGTCATTCCAATGCTGAAAATGAGCTTCGGTCATTGTGCTTTTTTGATGTAATTCCTTGTGTTTAGCCATCGGATTTCCAACAAAATCACCTGTAGAAAATATAATATTCTCCCAAAAATCGTACATTCTGGGCAAATGTTTTTCCCAATTCACTTTAGCAACATCATTAAAAAAATAACCAATTTGGGAATCTATTTTTATTTTATCATAAAAGGCATTTATGAGTTTTTCAATGTCGGCTCTGTTCTTTATATCTGTTTTCATTTGGAGATTTTATCCTTTAAACAATAAACACAAACTGTCTTCGATAGCTTCAACGGAATGAAGAACTGCTACCGGAATATTTTTTTCATCGTATAAAAAGAGTTCTTCTTGTTGATTTTGCTCTTTATAAATCACGCTTCCTTTTATCACCAATAATTTAGCGGAAACATCAGTCTTATGCTCTTTGAGTATCATTCCTTTTTTGAAAGCGATAACCATCACTTTACCGCAAGTGGTGTTCTGTACTACTTGTGCTACCGGATTTACTGCATTTTCTAACTTCTGGAAAATTTCTTTAAACATTATAAATCTTTGTTTTTAAATTTTATTAGTGAAATGAAAAACGGAACAACTACCCATAAACACAATAGCAGAAATGAAATTAACAATCCCAATGAAGTACCAAAAAAATCCTTAAAAATAGCTCCTGTATAGCCCATCATTGCTGATGCGTCTAGCTGTAACAGAATTTGAATTCGGGCTAAATCAATTGGACTTAGCGCCGTAACGGCAACCATTGCTTTTTCTATGGGATAATCCGAAAACTGAAACAATAAAAACAATACAATTCCATCAAAAAGCAAAGCAAAATACAACCAGCTCATTATGGCAATTCCGATTCCTTTTGATTTGTCTCGGGTAAGAATAGAACTCAAGAAGGCCAAAGCCACAAAAACCAATGAAATCAAACATCCTACAACCAGCATCATTATCCCAACGGAATCTGGCGCATAAACTAATAACGGTATTCCGGCACCAATAAAAAAGGCCAAAACCATTGACAAAGATAATCCCAGAAACAAACTCAACCATATCTTTTTTCGCTTGATTGGCTGGCTCAACAGAAGTTCTATAAACTCCGAACTGTTGTATAGATAGATTGTCGCAAAAAGGATAGAAACTAAGGGAACGGTAAATAAAATTATGTTTAAAATGGTAAGCAATCCTTTGGCAGAATTGTCTTCCAATCCAAATGAACTCCAGGAAAGTATGGCCAAAATGATAGTGTAAGCCAATACAATTTTGTTTTTTAAAATGTCTAAAAATATAATTCTTATAATTCTATTCATTGCTTTGGCTTTTTAGAATTTTTGCAATTGCTTTGGATATTCTCTCCTCTTTTGTTGATTGCAATAAATCAGCAATCGTTTTATGAAAATATACTTTTCCGTCTTGCATGAAAATAATCTGCGTAACCATATCGTCTAATTCGCTTAGGAGATGGGACGTAATTAAAATAAGTTTGCCTTTTTCTTTCTCTTTTATAATTTTATCTTTCAATATTTCTGACGCCAGAGGATCTAAACCCGCAGTTGGTTCATCTAAAATCAGCACATCGGGATTAAATAAAAAAGCCAGTGTAGCACTCACTTTTTGGGTTGTTCCGCCAGAAAGTGTCCGCATTTGCTTGTCGAATATTTTTTCGAGATCAAACGCCTTCAATAAATCTTCATCTAAAGTCTGGTTCGAATTTCGAATTTTTTTAATCATTTCAATGATTTGACCAATAGTCATATAATCCGGATAACGCCCAATTTGGGGCATATACCCTATTTGTTCCCGATATAGATACTCTTTTAGAATGGATTTTTGATTAAATAAAACATCACCTTTAGTTGGGATTACCATTCCTAAAATACTTTTTATCAAGGTCGTTTTTCCACAACCATTAGGTCCAATTAGCGCAATGCATTCTCCTTTTTTGAAAGTAAGATTGACATCGCTTAAAACTTCTAATTTTCCGAATTTTTTGTTTAAATTTTTTATTTCAATCATAAAGGTAAAGAATGCATTAAAGGCGAATTATCAACGAAATTATCGGGAGTGATACTGGGCAAAATCCTTTCTGATTTATCTAGAAGTGTAATCATGAAACTCCGAAAAAGCAACATGGCCGAAGGATTTCTTTCGGTAAGCACGGCAAATAAGCTCAAGGGATGAAAAGGGACATCTCCCACTCCATTTTTGTCTAAATCATAGCCTTCATATTTATCCCAATAATTATTGTTGAATGTATTGAGTACTAAACTTCCGTTAGTGCTAATATCAAAAGTATTCCCTAAAAAATTATTATTTTTTATTACATTATCGGAGCAGCTTGCCAGGATTTTCATTCCCCAACCGTTCGCTTCAAAAACATTTTTTTCAACTTGAATTCGGTTGGTTCCTTCCATGTGAATTCCTGACGTATTTTTGCTGAATTTATTTCCAATAATATAACTGTCCGAGATTTCTTTAAGGAACAATCCATAGGCAGCATCGCCCCAGTTTTCTTCAAAAAAATTATTGAACATCTTCACGTTTTTGGTAAACATTACAGCAACACCGGCTCCATTATTCTTAAAGATATTAGAAATATAAGCATCATCATTGGAAAACATAAAATGCAAACCGTAGCGAACATTTCTGGTCGAAATATTTCTCCAGATTACCGAATTGGTTACAAATTCAAAATAAATTCCATCCCGATGCCCAGAAACAGTGTTCCCAATAATTTGCAGGCTGTCACTTTTCCAACAATGAATTCCGTTTCCTATACTTTGTTCTTCTTTTCCATAAGCAAGAAGTCTATTGTTTTTGATGATACAATGACTTCCATTTTGGATGTAAATTCCAAAGAAATTATCATCCAGAACATTGTTTTGGATGACTACATAATTCTTGTTGTACACTTTTATTCCGCAAGGATCTTCGAGTGTGGCATAACCCGATTTTATAACTTTAAAACCACTGACAACTACGCTGTCAGCTTTTATGGAAAGTACTTCATACTTTTTTTGGCCGTCTAAAACAGGTAAGTTTTTACCCAGAAAGACAATTCTTTTATTGATGATTATATTTCCTTCTTTATACAATCCTTTATGAACCATTACCGTATCACCAGCTTTGGCTAAAGCAATGGCTTTTTTAATTGATTTTATAGGCTTGTTGGGCCCCACTTCGATCACATTGGCTTGAAGCAAAGAAGAAAACAACAAACATATATAGAGTACTATTTTCATTATTTCTTGTCGAAAATTGTATTAATAATAATGCCTTTATTGTTTCAAAATAGCATCCCAGGTAATGAGTTTGGCGCCGAATTTAGTGCCGAATTCCTCAGCATCCTTTTCTGATGAAAAAGCAATAATCCCCCCTCTCATTGGACTCTGAATTGTACCTCCTGAAATAAAATGAGCCGTTAAAGCAGGAATTAAAACATTATCCTTAGCAAAATCATGAACATAATACCAACTGATTTTTGTGTTTGAATTTTCTTTACAATAGTTCGTCATGCACATAATATCGTCAAATTTATAAGTTCTTCCTTTTTCGGTCAGAACTTCTGCTCCATATTTGCCGTCGGCAATGCTCATTTTACAAAAATCGCAATTGTCTACATTTAATTTTATGGGAACTGCTTTGGTATTATTCGAACAGGACAAAAAGGACAAAGACAAAAAGAATAGCAGAACTGCTGCAGTTTTAGGTTTTTTAAATTTTTGCAAAAGATTGGATTCTTTAATAACAATAATAAACAACAAAAATCCTGAAGCAATCAACAGCCATCCGCCAATATCAGGAATAGAATACGCACCAAAATTAAGTAGCTGCTTGTATCCTATTAATGGTGGTTGATAAGACATTCCGGGCACTTGTATCGCCGCATTTGGATCTAAATTATGTCCATATTCATAATTCCATCTGTAAAAATCGGCAGCTGCTAAAACTCCAAAAAGAACAAGTGAAATGAATAAAACATAAAGTGTTTTTTTCTTTGCAATAATTGCTGTTGCCAAAGCAAAAAGTGCAAAAAATATAAATATATAGGGTAATACTGTAAACTCAACAAAATCTTCTTTATGTAGGGTTTTCATTCCTATATAATGATTTAACCCATTGATAATATCAACATCCCCGGCAATTTTATTGGCATGCAATTTAAGTACTAATCCTTCCGGATATTGTGGTGCAGATAACTCAATTCGCCACATTGGAACAAAAATAGAAGACACCAATAGCACCATCACTAACAAAAGTACGCCTTTTGAAAGTGTTGAAATTTTTGAATTGTTCATGATTGTTGATTTAAAAAAGGGAACAAAATAATAGTGTTCCCTTTTTATTTAAGATTTATAATTACTTGGTGGCGGGTAGATTTGTTCCCAAACTAAAAGTTAATGGAACGCTGCTTCCAGCCGGAGATACTCTGACATATCCTTGCATTTCCTGGTGCAATGCACTACAGAAATCAGTACAATAGAATGGGAAAATTCCAATTTTTTTAGGGATCCATTTTAAAGTGGCCGTTTCTCCTGGCATGATTAAAAGTTCTGCATTATCAGCCCCTTTTATGGCAAATCCATGGGGAACATCCCAATCTTGTTCTAAATTAGTAACATGGAAATAGACTTCGTCACCCAATTTTATTCCTTCAATATTATCAGAGGCAAAGTGAGAACGGATGGAAGTCATATATACATCTATTCTATTCCCTTGTCTAACTACTTTTGCTTCTTTCTCTCCCTTGGCAACATAAGGGTGATTGTTTTCTTCAATTTTATAAAATTTCAACTGACCATTGTTTCTGATTAAATCAGCTGGAGCAGATTGAGCATAATGTGGTTCTCCAATAGTTGGATAATCCAACAAAAGTTTCATTTTATCACCACTAATATCAAATAACTGCGCACTTTGAGCTAATTCCGGTCCAGTTGGCAGGTATCTGTCTTTGGTGATTTTATTATAAATTACCATGTATTTACCAAATGGTTTTTTACTGTCTCCACCTGGAATAGAAAGGTGTCCAGGAGAATAATAGGTTGGTGCACGGTCTAAAACCTTCAATGTTTTAATATCCCATTTCACCACTTCTGAAGAAACAAAGAAAGTAGTATAAGCATTTCCTTTTCCGTCAAACTCGGTGTGCAATGGACCTAAACCTGGTTTTTTAACTTCACCATGTAAAGCGGCTTCATATTTAATGACTGGAATTCCTTCATAATTACCATCAAATTGTTTAGCGGCAATCGCTTTTTGCATTTTATCAAAACTAAATACAGGAATTAAAGCGGCTAATTTTCCACTGCCTACAATATATTCACCTGTAGGATCAACATCACAGCCATGAGGAGATTTAGGACATGGAATCATGTAGCAAATGTCTTTCAACACTTTTGAATCAAGTACCAAAACTTCAGTTCTTATCTCTGATTTTGCGGTATGCGTTTTTTCATCCCAAGTATTGTGAGCATATTTTACAGCTACTTTTTTACCTTTACCTGCTTTAATATATTCTTCGGCTTTTTTCCAGTTTACTGCCATGATAAAATCTTTATCTTTTTGTGAAGCATTCACTTCAAGCAAAGTATTGGCTTGTTCGGTATTGTAACAAGAGAAGAAAAACCAACCGTGAGACTTTCCTTTTCCAGCATGACTTAAATCAAAGTTTACACCAGGGGCTTCTATTTGGAAAGCAATATCCATTTCACCTGCTGCACCAACTTTTACAAAGCTTAAATAGCCTTTAAAATTTTTCTTATACGTATTAATAGGAACATCCCCATTAGCATTATCCGGAGGAACACTAAAACGGGTTCCTGCTACTACATATTCCGTGTTTTCGGTAATAAATGGAGAGGAGTGATTTCCGGCACTGTTTGGCAATTCAATTATTTCAACTGTCTTGAACGTTTTTAAATCAACACGTGCAATTCTGGGCGTATTATTGGCATTGGCAAAAATCCAACGACCATCCACTTCTCCTTTGGTTTGAGACAATTCTAAATGATGTTGATCGTCCCAAGGCACAAATCCATTTGAAGTATTCAGCATAGGCTTTGTTTCCTCACTGTACCCATAACCACTTTGAGGATCTACAGAAAAAATGGGAACAACCCTTAAAAGTCGCGCGCTAGGCAAACCATACACACTCATTTGTCCGCTAAAACCTCCTGAAACAAAATTATAAAACTCGTCATATTTACCTGGAGCAACGTATACTTTTTGTGCAGCATCACCACTTACGGCGTCACTGGAATCTTTTGGCTTACAAGAACTAAAGAAAGCGCTTACCAATACAAAAGCAAAGATTGCTTTTGAAAATTTATTTTTACTCATAATTTCTATTGTTGTTTGCATCCGCAAATCATTGATTTCATATGTAGATACTATTTGTTTTTTAATGGAATATGGAATTCGCATAGTTGCATTAGTTTTTGCGACCAATTTACGGTCATGCTCATTTCATACTACTTTATAAATTAGATTATTTATCAGATACTACTTTACACCATCATTTTTGCGCATATACTCTAACAAACTTCTTGCATCAGTATCAGATAATGCTTGATTTGGCATACGAACCAAACAAATTTCTAACTGCGCTTGAAGTTTTGGATCTTTATCAATCATAGGGTCAGGATTGGTAATAAAATTCATAATCCATTCCGGTTTGTTTCGAGTGGTAACCCCTTTCCAGCCTGGACCAACTAGTTTTTCATCTGTCATCTTGTGACAAGAAGAACATTTAACTGATTGGATTTTTTCCCCTTCGGCGGCCATAGCCACATCCAGTTTCGCTCCTAAATCTACTGAAGTGTGCTTTCCAATTCCCCTGTTTGGATCATAAGTGGAAGCATCTGGAGCCGCTTCAGCCGCCGCAGGCATTCCTTCTTCAGATGAAGTGATTGTTGAAGAATCCTCTTCGGATTTGTTTTTTTTATCGCCACACGAAGTTAGCATTACTAATGCAACTACAAAAAAAGATAATTTGTACATAAGAATTGGTTTTAAAATTTCTTTAACAAATTTCCTATTATATTAACGTATCGGTTATGACTTCAATCATACTTAAATATCTTTTTTTTCTATTTTTAAAAATAAAAAAGCAAACGATACCCTTTTTTTAACAGCTAAACCTTATCTCATTGCACTATTTGGAATGTTGAAAGTTGTCAACACCGAAGCATGATCAGAAGCCCATACAAAATCAATTTCGGCAGGCGTTCTTACAATCTTTGTTGAAGTTGCCTGAATGTTTGCGCCTTTGTAGTAGATATAATCTATTCTGCACGTTTGCAAATGCCCATAAATTGGAGCCCATGTACCTTGAGGGTAGGTAACTTCATTTGGATATAATTCCCTGAACGAATCTTTGTATACCAATGTTGTTATCATATATTGCGACGTTGGTAATGCCGCCGAATACCCATAATGCAATGATGCTGCAGCCGCGGTCCAATCTAAATGACTTCCTGAGTTAAAATCTCCACCAATAATTACGGCCAAGGTTGGATCAGCCGCAAGAGCTGGATTAACATCATCCGTAATATTAGCGGTAGCATCAGCTTTTGATAATGTTTCATCGGCAGAAACCCATTTATCAGGTGTCATTCCTGTATTGGGGTAATAATCGGCATAATCATTCTCCTCCGAAGCCTAACGCAACCACCAGTCGTTAATAAGCACTTTCCTTCCATTTGGCATTGCAATCTTTGCAAGGTTTGAATTAAATGTTTTTGCCGAAGTTATTTTAGTCATTGGATATCTAGAAAAAAGTGCCAAATTATCACCTGAACTTTCAGTTTGCAGATTATAACCCAACTCAGTAGCTATTCTTTGTTGTGCCCCATACCCTTCTTGCATAGTAATAACATCTGCGTTGGTTGCCATGATCATGTCTTTAATTCTTGCTATACCGTCCAATCCTACATGAACACCACCGTGCCAGATATTCGTTTGCAAAACTTTTAGAACGTTTGGATCATTGGTACTGTTGGTTGTTACCGTTTTTCGAACATTCGAAGTGTTTTCTTCAGGGATATATGAGCTTCCATTCAATTTAAAAGAGGGAACAGAGGCCATAAGCGTATTCCCCAATGTGGCTGTGCTACTTACGTCGAAGGTCACCAAAAAATAATTCACACCCGATTTCAAAGTCTGTGCAGAAGCTAATGGTTCTGTTAGAGTGATTAGAGTTGAAGGGGTTGTTCCAGTACCAAATAATTCAACTTTAGTTGTCGAGCGTGCGGTTTGACCAGTATAATAAACATGCACTTTTGAGATATCCGATAAGTTAGTGGTGTTTGCAAAATTAAGATTAAGTTCAGTTAGCTTAAATGGATTTACATTTCCATTTATCGCGATGCGTAACTTTAAAGCCTGATTATTCAAGGCGCCTTTATCTGCATCCCACTCACTTTGAATGGTTGTTGCACTACAAATTTCTTGATCAACAGGAGTTACAAATGCTGGATTGTTATTTACTGCTGGATAAGCCAATGGCAAAGTACCATATTGCAAAGTACGACCGTTTCTCATGTGAAAAGGCAAATGTCCTTTTCCTACTAGATTAATGGCTGTCTCATCGGTCATGTCTTCAAAAGTATAGTATCCTTTTAAATTGGCATAATCTGGATGCGTTTTGTTAATCGGTTTTCCCTTCCAAGTGTTTAAAGTAGCTATAGGAATAGCCGTTGTCCAGATCCTTACTTCGTCAATCATACCGCCAAAAGTGGTAGCGTCTTGAATTTTCACCCCTATTGCGCCGGGAAGAATATCGTATTTAGCAGCAATACTGGCCACCATAACTCCATCCAAATAAAGTTTTGTAGTAGTACCATCACAAGAAGAAGCAACGTGATGCCAATTATTATCCAACACGTTTGGAGAAAGCAGATTGCCACCTGAACAGGATAATTTCCCTCCTACAACTGCCAATGGCAATTGAGTAATGGTATTAATGTCTCCATATTCTCCGCCACATCCAATAATTGCTTCAGTAGCTCTCCATGCAGAAGCATCTCCTTTTATCCAGGCTTCTAGTGTCCAGTTACTTTTGATTATATCCATACCAATACGGCAATTGTTATCATTACCATCCAAATTCAAAGCTAAATTCAAATTATCCTGAACTGTGGTATATCCGGTTTTTGTAAGGGTACCAGAGCCCATTAAATTGGTGTCTGTTAAAGTAACAGCGTAAGTCCCTGGCGTATTGTAAGTCACAGTAGGGTTTTGCAAGGAGCTTGTTGTGGGTGCAGTTCCCTTTGGGACTAAGGGATGAGTACTTGAACCGTCTACCCAAAGACTACCCGTATTATCAAATGACCACGAACCTTTGCAGCCTGCAACTAAGCTCGGATTTAATGATGTCTGTGCATTTACTTGAAACGAAAGCACAAAAATCATTAATAGAAATAGGATTTTTTTTTTCATAGTTTTTTTACATTAATATGAATTATAAAAACGGTCTTCCAAAATGATGAAAGACCGTTACTCTTTTATAATAGATTTTCAATTATTCTTTTATAATTTTTATCGTTTGTGTTTTATTCTGCGAGTCAACTTTTATGAAGTAAACTCCATTTGAAAATGCGGTTAAATCCAATCTGTTTTGATCATTCGCGGTTAAATTAATGGTCTTATTAAAAATTTCTCTTCCTGCTAAATCTGAAACCATAATTTGTGTAGAAGCATTCTCTGATGAAACTAAAGTTATAAATCCATTTGATGGATTTGGATAGGCTTTAATTTCTAAAAAAGAATTTTTTAAAGATTTTTCGCTATTTTTTTCGCGTAGTGTGGCAGGAATAGTAGCAGGTATAGAGATAGTTGCAACCACCGCTTTATGATCAGATGGCCAAGGCAAGGTTGATGCTTCGAAAATATCACTTCCATTACCTGCAGTTGTTGCAAGGTTATAAGCATAGGAGCCTACTGGTCCTACTAAAGCTGCTGCAGTAGCCGTTACACCCGCACCTTTATAGAAGATATAATCGATACGATCTCGTTCATCGCTCAATGGGGTCCAACTGGTACTTCCTACTCCTGTTGCAACTGCTGGCCACGAAATTCCCGGGTTTAACACCTCGTCAGGATACACTTGACGGTACGCATCGGTAAAGCCATTATTTTTAAGGGAAAGAGTTGTGTCCCATTGGTAAACCACACCATGATGATCGTATAAATTTGCTTGTCTTGAAGTCCAATCTAAGTAAGAAGGCTCATTGAAATCACCCAATAATAGGATCGGACGCGTTTCTGTTTGCATGTACGAAATAAAAGCTGCGATTTGTTCGTCTCTTTGAGAACCTAGATTTTGACCTGAAATTGCCGTTAAACCAGTTTCTGGTGCAAAAGGAGATAATGCATTCCATCCGGCATATCTTCCTGAACCACCGCAAGCATATCCACGAGGTAAATAGGTCGCATAATAGGTGTAATCTAAATGCGATGGACAAACAACAACAGTTGTTCCATTTACATTCACATTATAAACTACTAAAGCACCTGCCAACACTGGTCCCGATAAAGAAATAGGATATTTACTGATTATGGAAACATCAGAACCAGCTACATATCCTCTATAATAGGTTTTACCAACAGCCGCAAGATCATTTACAATTTTTGTTGTCCAATCGCCAGTATAATTGCGAACTTCCGAAAAACAAACGATATCAGGATTTACCGAATTGATTACATCCCTAATATAAGTCATCCCATTTGCTACTGATGTTCCTTCTTGCCAAACATTAAATTGCATCACTTTTAGGCTAATATTTGCTCCTTGTGCAGCAACTGTAATATAGCCATTTTTAGTTAATGTGTTTGTTCCATTAGCATTAGTAGCCGTAAGTGTAACCGCATAAGTACCATTTGTGCTATACGTTACCGTGGGATTTTTTGCTGTACTTGTTGATGGAGTTCCACCAATAAATGACCACGACCATGAAGTTGGTGTGCCAGTTGATTGATCTGAAAATGTCACTGAACCACCTGTTACTACTGAAGTTGGGCTAGCCGTAAAAGCGGCAACCGGAACTGCAGAAGCAGCTGTAACGGTAAAATTAACCGCAGCCTTGATGGTATAACCATTATTTGCTAAAAGGCATACTTTGTAATTACCGGCTGTTGCAATACCGGCGGAAAAAGTAATTGTTCCGCTTGCAATATTTTTTTTGGAGGCTGTTTGTGTTCCGCTAGTGTAAAGCCAACCTACATTAGTATCTGAGGCCGGTGTTGTGGTTTGCAGGAACAATCCAATCCAATCCTTTGCGGTTGTTGAACCGGTGAAATTTACTGTTATTGCTTCTCCTATAGTGTAAGACGCTTTATTTGTTGTCACTGTTTGCGCAGAAACATTCGATAAAAATCCAAAGGCAATCAAAATTAATAATAATTTTTTCATAGTATTTTAATTGGTTATATGTTACAAATTATATGCGGTTTCTGTTTTTTAACGCAACAGCTAGAAAAAAATGCAATAAGTAAATTGTTTAATCAATTTATTAATATTTAATACGAATCAAGGGTTAAAACATCCTTTATAATTAACTTGAATTAAACTTATGTTCTATCAATCGTTTACATAAAAGATTCGCCTGCTATCTTTTACTATTTATAAAACAGTTCCCTACTTCAGTTCCATCATCTTTTAGCATGCTTACATTCAGGCTTTCCATATCTGCTTGTACTTTTATTAAAGTACGGTTGCCTTCTTTTGGTCCACCGCCAATTATAATAGGATACGAATGATCTGCTGTAGGAGGATGAACTCCTTTTGTAAGAAACAAACAAATATGCTTTTAGGTTATCAACATGCTGAAATTTATCCCGATTGTCCCATAAATGAATGAAAAATTGATTCAGGGCATCTTTAGTCATCTCCACATCAGCCGTAAATTTAACACCATAACGAAACAGTTCGTTATAATACCTATCCATTAGAGAAAACAATGTTTCCTCATTTGGCAACTGATTTGATATTGATTCCTTATTATCCAAAAAATTACTATACAGTTAATATTTTTCTTGTTTTTTGAAATTTTCTTATAAATAGCAAGGCAATATTAATAATTTAATTGATCATTCAATCTATTTTTAATTTAATTAATCATTAAATAGTATATAACTACGAAAAAACTTATAATTCTGAATTTGGCTCATACCCAACGGAAGTTGAACGCTTTAAATCATTAAAAAACAATCAAATAACCTTTCCCTTTATTCTGATTTTTTTCAAAAAGTTCTTTAAAAGTTACAATCAAATAAATCATTAAGGTAACGGTAAAATAAATTCAAGCCTTAAAACCCGAACCATAAATAACATTATCATATAAAAAAGCCCTCTCAATAAAAATTGGAGGGCATTTTAATTATGCGATATTCAAATTGAAAAGAATATTATTTTTCTTTAAAATAATTAGCTCCCCACATATCATATCTTTTTTTCATCGTTTCAATTTTGGTCTGAAAAACAGGCCAGTCTTTCTTTTCCTTTGGTGACCACAACACTTCACTTAATGCACTCAAACGAGGAAAAATCATATACTCCACTTTGGCAGGATTAACCATATATTCTGTCCAAATATTTCCTTGAGCACCTAATACAAATTTTGCCTGTTGCTCATTCAATTCTTTAGGAATAGGCTCGTAACTGTATATTTTCTCTAAGTTTGTAAACCCTCCAATAGTAACTTCTTTTTCATCCTTAGTTTGAGAATGGTCCAAGTATACGTGACTTCCCGGAGTCATTATCACTTTATGATTTTCTTTGGCCGCAGCTATTCCGCCTTCTTCGCCTCTCCAACTCATCACTATGGCATTTGGAGCAAGACCACCTTCAAGAATTTCATCCCATCCTATTAGTGTTCTCCCATTTTTATTAATGTATTTCTCCATGCGTTGAATAAAATAGCTTTGAAGTCCGTGCTCGTCTTTCAAGCCTTTCTCTTTTATTAGTTGCTGACAAAATTCACTTCTTTTCCAAGCGTCTTTAGGAGATTCATCTCCTCCAACATGGATATATTTTGATGGAAATAAAGCCATTACCTCATCAAGAACATCTTCCAAAAATTTAAAAGTATACTCGGTTGGAGCATATACGTCCGTAAAAACTCCCCATGTTTCCTGAACCAGTTTTATCTTACCGCTTGCTAATTGCTGTTTACTTTTTTCAGAAATCATATTGGCAGGTATAACTGTTTTTTCGTTTGGAAAACAACTTAACATCGGATAGGCTGCAATTGCGGCACTACTATGACCCGGCATTTCAATTTCCGGAATTACCGTAATAAATCGGTCTGAAGCATATTTAACAATCTCTTTTACTTGTTCTTGAGTATAAAAACCTTCCTCAGGTGTATTATCACTTCCTTTACCTGGATATCTGCCTATGATAGATCCATTTCTTTTAGAACCTATTTCAGTTAGTCTAGGATATTTTTTTATTTCGATTCTCCACCCCTGATCTTCGGTTAAATGCCAATGAAAATAATTTAGTTTGTGCAACGCTAGGTAATCGATATATTTTTTAACGAATGAAACCGGAAAAAAATGACGACTTACATCCAACATCGAACCTCTATAGGCAAAACGTGGTCCATCTTTTACATTAACAGAAGCAATTTTCAAACTACTACTTTTTTCTATTGGAAGCAATTGAATCAGAGTTTGCATTCCATAAAAAGTTCCTTGATTTGAATTTCCTTCAATCAACACACCTTCTTTATCCGATTTTAAAGTATAACCTTCTCCTTTAAGCCCATCAATATTTTTAAGGCTTTTAAATTTAATACTGTTTTTAGAGGCTTTTTGAACTACGGGTAATTCAAATCCATAATACTCCAATAAATATTTATTAAAAAAGGTAGCTGTAGCTTTGTCCTTTTTGTTAGCAACCACCAAACTTGTTTTCGGGCTAATAACAAAATTGCCTGTATTTGTAATGACTTCGGCTGGCTGAGGAATGATTTTCACTTCCTGGGCAAATGATAATGCACTACATAAAAGAAGTGAAAAGAAAAATGACTTTACCATATTTAACTAATTTATTTGTTTATATATTTATTTTTATATTTAATTCTACAGGTCTATTGTCTAATTCTAGTCATTTTTTTCTAAAAAAAAGCAATAAAATCTTCATTAGTGATTCGTTTACAAATCATGTAGATTTAATACTAAATCGTTTAAGTAAATTTAATAAAAAAATGTCATCTCCGGAAAATGAAGATGACATTTTCATTTTTTTTTTAATTTGTCAAGAAACCACCATGACCTCTGTATAATTTGATTGGTGCGTCTAATGTTACTTTGATACAAGTCACATATTTATCGATAGCATTTTCCGGTAAATCGATGTAAACCAATCCAGGAACAGCACTCCAAGAGATTTTACCCACTACTTTATGAGTCAGCTTCTTATTTGAACCCAAAACAGTAATATCCTGAATTTTGTTATCTAGCCCTTTCAACATTACTTGTCCAGAAGTTTTTCCGTGAACAAATAAGTAAAGTGTTTTCGAATCTTTCGACAGTGTCGTTGGTCCGTAGAAATGCCCTTGTGGAATTCCTGGAATGGTTCCGAAAATACCTTCTCCGTTTCTTCTGTTCCAATCGCCTAATTCTTTCAATGTAGAAACAACAGTTTCCGGATAGGTTCCGTCAGGTTTTGGTCCAATGTCCAACAATAAATTTCCTCCGTTTGAAACCGCATCCACAAATATAGTTATTATTTCATAAGGTGTCTTCCAGTTGGTGTCGCTCACACGGTAACCCCAGTTTTCATTCATGGTCATACACAATTCCCACCATTTGGATGCAGGACGCACCACAGGGAAATTTTGTTCTGGAGTATCGTAATCACCATACCCCTGCAAACGACCGTTGATAATCGTATTTGGGTTTCTGTCTAACATCATTTTACGTGTTTTTTCGGCCTGCCATTCATCGGCACTGTGCTCCCAGTCACCATCAAACCACCACAAATCAGGATTGTACCAGTCAGAGATTTCTTTGATTTGTCCCTGAAAGAATTTCTGGAAACGTTCCCATCGAGCCGGTTCTTTTTTGATATCATAACGCTTTTTATCCTTCAAAAAATCAGGATAATCATTGTGTGTCCAGTCAATTAATGAGAAATAGGCTCCGCATTTCACATCTCTTTTACGCAATTCTTCAAATAAAGGTTTTATCATGTCTTTTTTGGCAGGACATGTTTTTACCGAACTCAGTTTCCCCAATTTGGTGTCGTACATCGCTACACCGTCGTGGTGTTTGGTTGTGATTACCGCATATCTGGCCCCACAGTCTTTGATCATTTCTGCCCAAGCAGCAGGATCGTAATTGCTTAAAGTGAAACTTTTTTGCTGTTTCATGTAATCTTCAACCGAAATATTTCCGTTATGAAAACTCCAAGATTCCGAAACATCGGCCACCGAATAAATTCCGGCATGGATGAAGATTCCTAGCTTAGCATCTTCAAACCATTGCATTTTTTCTTTAATGGTTGTAGGATCAATTTTGGATTGCGCATTCCCGCAAAATACTGCTCCGCTAAAGAGAGCTAACAACATTACTTTTTTTATCATTTTAATAACATAAAATATTAATGAAAACCATAACAATTTACTAAAAAAGATGATTTCATTCCCTACTTAAATACAGCAGTCATCCTCTCAGTCTTTTTATTAAATTCATACACTTTTAGAAATCGAAAGATATAATGTCTGCTGTTTAAATATTAATTCAATATTATCTTTGTTTAATCATTAATTGTCTTTCAAAAGAAAAAACTCCTAATATACTTTATAAACCAGTGAAATTGCTTTTGCTTATATATACTTTAAAATCTTTGATTCTTCCGTTGGGACCATCTTGGCGAGGTAAATATTTTAAACCGCTGATATTTGTTTCTGTTCCAAGATCAATTACAATCTGATGCGGGTGTTTGGGTGATTTTCCTTGCCATTCCGTATGCCAGATAGAAGTGCTTTGAAGATCAAAAACATTATCCGCCTTACCGTCATCCCCATCCATTTCTTCACTGTCAGCATAAACGACTTTCCATTTATTTCGGGGAATCTCTTTTCCATTTTCATCCAATAAATACAATTCGGCGATGGAGGTATAAGGATCATTATCCTTTTGGGAACTCAATGCCTCTAAACAAAAGTACCGCCCTTTATTACTATTGAATTTTACTGTTTGCCATTCGATCCCCGGATTAAAAGTCCCTTGATGTATTGGCGCAATGCCTGCCAATTGGATTGTTTGACCATCTTTGCGGTGCTTCTCATTTTTTGCCTTTTGAGCCAGTTCATCCAGTTTAGGAATTTCCAAACCAGCCAATATATTTTTTATTGGACCAGTATAATCCAGAATAATAATTTCATTGCTGCCTTTTTTTAACCAAGGAGCCGGAACATACATTGTTTGTGTTGGACCAATGTTCCAAAACCTTCCCAGACAATGCCCGTTTATCCAAACCAATCCTTTACCCCAAGTGCTCATATCAAGAAACGTATCACCTATTTCACTAAGAGAAAAAGTTCCTTTGTGATAGGAAGGCATCGTAGATTTGCCAAGTTTAAATTTCAAATACGAAGGAGCCCCATCATTGCTTAATGCAATTGGATATACTTGCCAATTAGTTAACTCTGTGACATTGCCATTAGATCCGCTTAATAAAACTTTATCAGTTATACCTTTCCTGTCGTGCAATGCCCCGCCATAGTTTACCCGTCCCATGGCTTCCACTAAAATATCCAATACATCCCCAGCTTTTGTCGCCGGTAATTTGCAACTGTTTTCATTTTTTCTTCGGTCAAGCGTGGCAATCTTTTTTCCGTTAATAAATACCAATGCGAAATCATGTACTTCCTGGATATTTAAAGTGGCGGCCGCTCCGCCTGACAATTTTGTACGATAAAGGATGCTTCCATAACTTTGGTCGTATTCTTCCATATTTCTTACCTTCATATCATTAACAAATGCTGGAAGATTAGATAATAAAGGAGCAATTTCAGTAGTGGTAAATGCCGGAATTTTTATGATTGGATTTCTTGCAGGCACTGTCGGTAAAGTTTCCCCTTCCTGTAAATATTTCGAAAAGAGGGTACGCAAAGCATAAAATTTCTCTGTATCCCAACCTGCTTCGCTTATTGGTGCATCATAATCATAACTGGATGTCTGGGGTAAATAAGGAGGGCTGTTGGCTCCTGTCCATTGTCCAAATGTCGTTCCTCCGTGGGCCATATAAATACTAAAAGAAGCTTTGTGATCTAACATATAACCGATTTCCTTAACCACATTGGCAATGGAACCGGTATGGTGTTTTGTCCCCCATGAATCAAACCAACCCGGATAATATTCGCCGCACATTAAAGGTCCTTTAGGTCGAATATCACGTAATGCCTTAAAACCAGACTCGGGATTACCTCCAAAATTGACTACACTAAAGATATCATCACGTACATCATTTTTTAATTGTGATGGGCCATCACAGGTAAAAAGAGGAACTTTAAAACCTGCTTCCACCAAATAATCCCGAATCTTACCTATATATTCCTTGTCATCTCCATAGGAACCATATTCATTTTCCACTTGGGTCATAATAATGGGACCGCCATTGGTAACTTGTAAGGGCGCTAATATTTTTCCCACTTGGTTTAAATAAATACGGCAACGCTCTAAATAATAAGGATCCTGCGTACGCAGTTTAATATCTTTCTTTTTAAGCAGCCACCAAGGAAAACCACCAAAATCCCATTCAGCACAGGCATAGGGTCCTGGGCGCAGGATTACAAACAGACCTTCTTTTTGGGCAAGCTTACAAAACTCAGCGGCATCTGCCATTCCGGACCAATTAAACTGTCCCGGCTGTGGTTCATGCATATTCCAGAACAAATACGCACAGACTGTATTCAAGCCCATTGCTTTGGCCATCTTCAAGCGGTGTACCCAATATTCTTTGGGAATGCGGGCAAAATGCATTTCTCCGCAGCGAATCACATAGGGTTTTCCATTTAGCAGAAAATCATTTTCCCCTATTTTAAAATCTGTTGACGTAACAAGAGCCCGTCCAGTGGCAGGCAAGTCTTGAGATAATGCCTTGCCGACAATAAAAAGCAAGGATAGAAGTGCAATTGTTTTTTTCATGAATTTTATTTTAAGTGTCGCTGACTAAGTTATAAATACAACTTAATTCAAGCATTCAAATTGATTAAATTTTTCGTCTGCAAATAAAAATCCGAAAATAAAACATATCCTTTATATTACATATCAGTACCTACCAGTTTGTGCATATTATCTTGAATTTTAAGTGAAAAATTATAAAACATTTGAATTTAAAGGCAAAAAAGTTTCAAAAACATAAGATCAAACCGTATAATCCGCATTTAATATAATTTACTACTTAGAACACTTCTTTCTTTACCAAGTGCCGTTGCTCCCTGATGACTTCCATTTAGTTCTAATACTTTTTGCAAAGAATCCTTTGCTTCATTTTGCAGTTGCAATCCCGTATAACCTAAACCCATCAAATAATAACAATGTATCTTATTGCGAATATCTAAGTCTTCGTCAAATATTAAAAGATCAGGAAGCGATACAGCAAAATAATCTAATTTAATATGGTCATTCTGGTGCTCTTTTGCATATTCAACCAAATTAGAAAAGCGCTTATTAGCCTCTTCCTGCCTACCTAATTTTATCAATGCAAGACCTTGGTAAAAAATGGTATCAGGTTGTTGATCATTATAAAAGAAAGCTTGCGAGGGTTTACTTAAACCATGAGTTGCCATCATAAAATAATGTTTGGCTTCTACCGATTGACCAAGCCCTTGATGCGCGCAGCCTTTATAATAATTGATATGATTTTCCTGAGCGCCGGAAAGTTTTCCTTCTCCCAGGTTGTGTGGATAACTGTCAGTTTCAGCCAGCAATTTCAAAGTCATTTCAAATTTACTTTCTTCCAAAGCGAGCTTAGCCAGTTCGATATGACAAAACAGGTATTCTCCAGTTACTTTTCCTTCACCACCTTCCCAAGGATGAAATTTTCGTTCGCTGATGAGTTCTTTTGCTTCAGTAAAACGGCCTAATAAGTTATATAATGTAATTCTTTCCAGATACAAATCATCTCTATCTAATACCAATGGCAGATGCTGTTCAAGGAATTCCAAACGCTTTTCCGGTTTGTAATTTAATTTTTTATACAATTGATCCAGTTCCATCAGTACACGAGCATCCGACTTATCTAATGCAAAACCTTTTTCTAAAGACTGAATCGCTTTCTTAGGCTGATTGCTTTTGTTATAATAAGCTAAAGCCAAATTGCGATGTACTGTGGCAAAACTACTGTCTAAATCCACCGAAGTCTCCCAGCACTGAATGGCTTGCTGATATTGTCTTTTGGCATACCAAAAATTTCCTAGATAATACTGAGCTTTAGCATCGGAAGGATCTGAGGCTATCGCTGCCTGCAATACCAATACCGATTCCAATTCATTAGGAAAACAATAGCTTCCCTCTATAACTGATGCTTTTATGTAGTATTCCTTTGCAATGGTACTATTTCCAGACAAAGCATGAAACCAACCCATATAATACAAGGCCAAAGGTTTTGCCCCCGCACCATAACTGGACTGCAGATCAGGCGGACATTCCAGACCCGTATTTAAAAGTGAAATAGCCTCTTCATACAAACCTGCCCACGCATAATCCGTTGCATATTCTAAATAATTAAACAAGCTATTTCGTTGCAATTGCTTCAATGTGTCTATCCAATTTTCCTCTTTGGTAATCAAATACAACTCTTGCAAACAACCAATATTAAAACGGTCTATCTTCAAGGATTCAGTTGCATAGGCAATGGCCTCATCCTCTTTACCTAAGACACGCAACAAAGCAGTTTTTAGATGTCTTGCTTTATGATTGTGACTGTTGCGTATCAATGAACGTTCCACTTCTTCTAAGGCATCTTCATAACGTTGCTGTGAACATGAAATTTGAGCCAAACCAAAATAGCCATTATCTTGCCATGCCGCATTCCAGCAGGATTTATAAAACATTCGGTACGCTTCATCATATCGTTGTTGCAATTGCAAACAACGCCCTAAATTATAATACGCTTCTCCATCATAAGGATTAGGATTACGACTTATTAATGTTTCAATTGCTTTTCTAAAAAAGGATTCTGCCTCAACAAATTGTCCTTTGCGTAGCAACAAAAGCCCTACTGCATTATTAGACCGAACATCATTTTCATCTCTGCGAAGTGCCTCTGTATAATAATCCATCGGATTATAAGTAGCATGACGGTATTGCTCCAGATGCAATCCTGTCAAATACAATTGTTCAACACTTTCATATTCCGAAGGCATTTTGGCAGGTTTTGCCGCTTCAGGCATGGCTTTTTCTTTAAGCGTTTCTTCCTGATACTGCACTAATATTTTCCCAGCCGAATCTTTCAAAATAACCTTCAACTCATAAATGGTTCTGTTTTGGATTGGGAGGGTTGTTTGAAAAACATTCGTTGGAGAAATATCTATTGTTGTTTCAAATAAAATATCCTCTCCAGCTTTTAAAATCAATTTGGCATCTGAAAATAGTGACGTTGTGTAGGCAATCAATTTAATTTCGTCCTCTTTTAACGATAAGTGTACCAATGCCTCTTTTGTCGCATTTTTCACCATACCAACCTCACTATAAGGCATGAAATATTGGGTGAAAGATTTCTCTTCGTGTGGTTGCAACCAAGAAAAATCAGGTTGATTATCCGTAAACACACCCGTCATTAATTCGATATAAGGCCCGTCTTCATCTGTCAGGTTACGATCCCATGCCCAGCCAAAATCACCATCACCCCATGTCCATTGTTTTTTACCCGGAGATATATGATGGTTGGCCACATGCAACAAACCACCACGACTGTCATTTTCATAGCCACCAACAAAATCATAGTCACTATTTACGGCCATATATGATGTGGGTACGGGTATATTTTTATAACAGGATATGTCGGTACCCGGAGAATAATCCACTTTGTAATAGGTTCCTGTAGCAATCGGAAAATCCGAAACGTCTCTTTTCCCATGATCAAAAACCGCATTTACATCCGGTGGAAAAACCGACTGATAGGCATCATTTACTTTAACTGCCGGGTTCGCCCACCACAAGAAAGTTTGTGGCAAAGTGGTCCGATTATACAATTGTGCTTTTATTTCAAGAAAAGCTTTCCCCGGATGCAATGTAAACCCAGCCATCCCTTTGGTACGAAACATTCGTTCGACTTCATTCACCCAAACCGTAGCACTGCCATCGGCGTTTTCTTCCAGTTTAAAATCAACTGGATCAAACGTACTGGGACGATGGTGTTGCGGCCAGTTGAATTCAATCCCTCCACTAATCCATGGGCCGGCAAGTCCAACCAATGCAGGTTTAATTACTTGGTTATAGTATACAAAATGGCGTTGCTTTACTTTATCAAAAGCCATCTGTACCCTTCCGCCCAATTCAGGCAAAATCATTATTTTCAAATATTCATTCTCTAAGAAACAGGCCGTATATTTTTTATCTATTTTTTTATTGTGTATTTTTTCAATCACAGGATACGGATATACCGAACCACTACTGCCTTGGTATACTCTTTTCTCTAAAAAGACTGGATTTTTTTCGGGTTTACCAACTGGGTAAGTCGGAATAATTATTTCTTCCTGCCAAACTTTTACTATGTCCATAAACTAATTTTTTATTATTAAAACAGTATTACTGCCAGATCATATCTGCACTTAAATTATTATTATTTATTTTCCACAAAAATCAACTCATCAATCATCACATTGCTGCCAGATAGAGTATTGGTACGCAGAATCACTTTACCATCGTTGGTATCTTCCCGCATCACAAATAACTTGACCCACTTCCCTTTCTTATCCAATATACCGGTAACCGATTCTCTTCCTTCCAGCCAGATTTTAGCCTCTCTTCCCTCCTTATTCCAATCAGAAAAATGCACATACAAATCCCCAATTACCCCTTGAGGCACATTCATTTCTATTTCTATTTCTTTCGCAAACCAAGCCGCTTTATCATCCCATCGCCAGATTGAAGGGTTTTCATTATTTTTAAAATTGTATTGCATGTTCCGTTTTAACACCGAAGCATCCATTTCTTTTTTCCAAGGATATTCACCCGTTTCTTTTGGAACATTGATTCCTGCTTTTACATAAAGCAACGCATTGGCAAATTCTTCCGGGACCGGAACTTTACTTTCGGCTTCTTTTATTAAAGGAAATGTCGCTTGCAAAAGGGGTATTTCTACATCAATTATTGGATTAAAATCACTGCTGTTAACATATTGCAAAAGACTATATCGAAGTTGTTTTGCCACAACAGCCTTATTATTCTCAATGTCGTATCCACAGACCAACAATCTCCCTTTACCCACACGACATTCAAACAGGGAACCTAGTTTTTCGTTTATATGAAAATCACTGATGGGTTGCGCAAAAGGTTGTATGGATGCTGGCCAATTTCCTAATTTAAAAGCCCTGCCCTTGCTGATTGATTCCCATTGCCAATCCCCATAGGAAGCGGAAGGGAAATTTTTAAATGCAGGATGCTTTTCGTTTACACTTAGACCAAGGGTTGTATTTTCCTGTCCTGGAAAAAAAATATTGGACCAAAATAGAGGCTCAAAAAACAAGGGTCTAAAGGATTCCTGCTTACCCAATTTGGCAGCATATAGTACGACAGTCTCTCCGTTTTGTAATGCTTTCATTGTTTTGTCATCCATCACATTGGTCTCCAGAACTGTTGCAGAAGCTGTTTCAGGAAGACTTGACGGGTAAATCCATATGGACCATTCATTACGATAGGAAGTACCGGGAATCTTGATTTTAAGTTTTGCTTCTACGGCTTGCTGAACAGCATCTAGCGGTACATTGATCTCCTGAATTGTTTTTAGCTCCCCTCTTTTTATCGTTACTTTCTGGATTATTCCTTTATCGATTGGTTTCCCATCGGTTGTTATTAATTCCCATTGTACATCATTCCTCAAATCACCCGAGCTATAATTTGCTATCTGAATTGTTCCCGTAAAATTTTCATTATTTTCCCAAACAAATTTCTTAAATCTTGCCAATGGTACTACCGCATTGTTATATTGTCTAAAATATTCCGGGGAAGTAGTCCCTTTATCATCATAAAAAACATCAAGCCAACCCACCAATGCTTCTCCCTGTCCTTGGTAATCCTGCATACTGAGCATTTCAAAACCCGCACAAGATGGAGTTCTGTAAAAATTTTCAATCAGAGCCTTATATAATTCTCTTTGTTGGGCACCACTTGCCGCATGAAATTCGGCATCTTTATCCACGAGTCCGTTTGATATCGCTGATTCACGACATTTTTCCAGATTTCGGGCTTTCAAAACTCCCTTATATTTATCTATTTCACTCCATAAAGGATAAACGGGAAATTGTCCCACCTCATGGCCAATGATGGGAATATTGCTTTTGGAGTAATTCTTCTCCGAATCATAATCAGTATGTGGCCCCTGGATTCCATAAGTTCCTCCCACTCCAGGAATGTTATGGGTTACGCTAAAATCGTCCACAGGCATAATTTTTCTTGCCGTTGATACAGAATACAATCTTCTGCTATCTTTTTCTTTTAGCTTTTTAATCCATTGCTGCATCACATCAAAATTTGAATTACCCAACTCATTGCCAATACAAAGCATCACAAAAGATGGGTGATTACCATAAGCATCCAAAATGCGTTGCAACTCATCCTGAACAAACTTATCGGCTGATGGATTTTTACCTAAACCTTCCGGCAGTCCTTTTGTCAACATATCTGGTCGATCTTTGGGCGTTGATGTCATCCACCAATCAATCCAAATGGTTTCGGCTTGAATGTAAATACCTAATTTATCGGCTGCTTCAAAAGCTGCTTCGGGTGGACACCAGGAATGGAATCGTACATGGTTAAGCCCATACGATTTATAAATTTTAAAAATTCGCTCCCATTCTTTGACATCACAAGAAGGGTAACCAGTAAGCGGAAAATGTACACAATCTAAATTCCCGCGCATAAATACAGGAGCCTTGTTGATTAGAATCTTTGAAGCAGAAGTACTAACACTTCTAAAACCAAAATTGGCACTTTGTTTATCTCCATTCTGAAGTGTGGCCGTAAATCGATACCGATTTGGAGTGAATTCATCCCACAATTTGATTGGGAAATTCATCTTCAATGTTTGCGTCTGTTCTTCGGTATTGGATACTGTTTTTTGTTCCGTAAATACTTTTTTTCCAGTTTGCAAATCCGTAATCGTATATATAACTTTAATTGGTTCAGGGTTTCGAAGTTTTAATTTTATGTCAAGCTTCTTTTTATCTGCATCTGGAAACAATTGCATATTTACAATATGCACCGCTTCTATCGCACGCAACTCCATTTTACCAACCGCTCCATTCCAGATACTTTGCGTGTATTCCGTATAAACATGACCTTTGTCTCCTATGTTATAAATCAAATCATTGTTTATTCTAAGCGTAATAATATGTTTCCCAGGCGTTAACTTTCCCAAACGGTGTACATGCGGCACGGCCAATGCGTCTTCCTTGGTCAACAATTTTCCGTCAATCCAAACTTTCGATTCCCACATTACTCTTTCCAGAAAAAGTTCAATATCTTTTCCGTTCCATTTGGCAGGTATATTTATTTCTCGGCTATACCAAGCTGGCCCAACGTATTTGTATTCTCGGGAAAGAATGCCATAATCGGGTCCGATTGTTTTGGCTCCTTTATGCCCTTGATCTGTAGTACCTGGCAATTGAATCGTCTCCGAAAATTTACCCATTGACCAATTTTGTTTTTCTCCACTATTATCTGGATCTAACCGAAAGTTCCAAGAACCACTCAGCCCTATTTTATTTTGAGAAAAAGCAAGATCTGCCGATAAGAGAAAAAGGCAGGCTACAAGTATTAGTTTAATTTTCATTTTAATTAAATTTAAAATTGTCTGATTGACAACTAATTATCTGATGTATTAATAAAATTTTCAAATTTTAAAAAACCACTTTCTTTAATGTCCTATAAAAACATCTTCCATTTCTTCCAATGTTTTTCCTTTAGTTTCATTCACCTTCTTCCATATAAAAATGAAGCCTAGTACGCAAATCCCGGAATAAATATAAAATGTGTCATCTTTAAATTTTTCAAACAATATGGGAAATGTAAAAACCAATACGAAGTAAGCAGCCCATAAACAAAGCACCGCTATAGAAGTCGCGGCTCCTCTAACCTTGTTCGGGAAAATTTCGGAAATCAACACCCAAGTAACGGGAGCTAGTGTCATGGCATAGATTCCGATTGCCATAAGCAAAAACCAAGAAACATTTGGGGAATTTGCTTCAAGCATATTTACCACGACAACATAAAGGATAGCTAATCCACCTGAGCCAATTAGCATCAATGGCTTTCGTCCTAATTTGTCTACCAAAAACATCGCCAGCAATGTACAAACCAAGTTCACGCAACCTATAAAAACAGTTTGCTGCAACTGATCATCTTGTGAAGCTCCTATACTTTTAAAAATTTTAGCGGTGTAATTAAATACTGTATTGATACCACATAGTTGTTGAAAAACAGCAAGTCCAATCCCAATCATAACAGCTGGAAAAAAAACCTTATTAAATGCCATTTTGAAACTGATTTTATTTACTCCCTCTACTGATTTTTCGATAGTAACAAGAGCATTATCCGCAAATTGCTTGTTCCCAATTTTCATTAGTATTTTGTACGCAGCTTCCGTTTTACCATTTTGTACCAGCCATCTGGGACTTTCAGGCAAAATCAATAACCCAAATAAAAATAAGACAGATGGAACTGCACCCAAACCAAACATGATGCGCCAAGCATCATCACCATAGTTTCGCAGCGAATAATTGACAATATTTGTAACCAATATTCCCAGTACGATGTTAAGTTGATTGATAGCCACCAACCTACCCCTCCATTTTGCGGGAGCAATCTCAGCAATATACATCGGCGAAAGCATCGAAGCCATACCCACTCCAATTCCAGCCACAAATCTTGCGACAATAAAAACATCCCTGCCCGATGCAAATGCCATGGCAAGTGATGAAAGGGCAAAGATAATCGCGGCTACAAGTAATCCGGGTTTACGTCCATATCGATCGGATACTTTCCCTGCAATCAGGCATCCAATAATTGCCCCCAATGCCAAGCTGCCCGTGGCGAATCCTTCCCAGTAAGAATCCAAGCCAAATTGGTTTTGCAAAAAGGGTAATGCGCCGGAAATAACCGCAAAATCAAATCCAAATAAATAGCCTCCAAGTGCCGAAATAAATGAAATACCAATTATGTATCCTGTGTTAAATTTTTCGCCCGTATTTAGCTCTTCCATGTTTTATCTTTTATTTTATTGTTTATAGCTTTATCTAATATTACAATTAAGTCTAATAACACTACTTAATCTTGTGCACTTTATTTACATCATTGCACTTTTACACTTACCTCAGAAAAGTCTCACCGAGAGTTTCATCCCCAGAAAAATTGTTTTTATTTAAATTCCTACGAAGTTAACTTATAAGTAAAAAGAGGCATTTTAATTGTCCAACGTCCACAAGGAAATTAAACTGCTTTCAAAAAATAAAATTAATACTGAAACTGGTGAAATGAAATGGAAAAATTTACTATTTTGATGGACAATTATCTGATTTAAGTAAAAATGAAACGAAAGGAAACATCAGTACGAAAAAAGGAAGGTTTTACGGGTCAAAAGAGCATTGTTCTCCCTAATTTAGTGATAGATCGTCTTTCCTCTAATCCAATCAATAGATTTTTATATGCTACCGACTTAGGATTCTATCCTAATGCGACTAATCATTACCGACAAAGAAAACAAGGTTCCCCGGGAAACATATTGATTTATTGTATCGCCGGAAAGGGCTGGTGCAAAATTGAGAATAAACTTTATACAATCATGCCTAATCAATTCTTGGTAATACCATTGGGGCTGGCCCATACCTACTCTGCTGATAAGGATGATCCATGGACTATTTATTGGATTCATTTCAAAGGAGAGGGCGGCTTTCATTTAGCCAGAAGCTTGTATGAGAAACTAATTGCAGGTGATAATATGATTTACATCAGTGAAGTACGAAATAACCTTTTTGATGAATTATACAAAAACCTACAGCTTGGTTATGGAAAATCGACTACAGGCTATGCCTCCATCCTATTATGGCAAATTTTGGGGTCTTTTCTTTATGACGAACGTTTTGGCGCAAGCATGATGCAACAACAGTCTGATCCCATTGAAAAAGCTATAGCCTACATCAGCGAAAATATTCAACGCCGTTTAACACTGGAAATGATAAGCGGTCAAGCAAACTTATCCGTATCTCATTTCTCTATGCTATTTAAAAATAAGACAGGCTATACCCCAGTAGAATATGTAAATCATCTCAAAATACAGATTGCTTGCCAAAATCTTCAATTTACAAATTTGCGCATCAAAGAAATTGCGGAACTTTCCGGCATAGAAGATCCTTACTATTTTTCTCGGGTCTTTAATTCGTTGATGGGCGTTTCCCCAACACAATATCGATTACGATTTTCACAACCTGAAATAGAAAAGGAATTACTGAATCAATAATTCCTTTTCTATTTCAATAGTTATATAAATCCAGCCTCCTAAAAAAGCTAAATATGGATTCTGTGTTAAAAAGAATGCGGAAAATATTGATTATCTACAGAACCATCTTCAAACAAATCGACAATGGCATAGCCCGGAGGCGTTTGTTTATAATACGTTTTCCCTGCCGAGTCTTTGTCTCCAGCTTCCCACCAGAAACCACTTAAGGCACCATTACAATAATAATGTATATTATTGTAAACGGCGTTGTCCAATAAATGAATATGCCCGCTAAAGCAGTTAATTTTTTTGTCCTTATGTTTATAAAAAAGGTCGCTGATATACTTTGAATCGGTATGATTTCCTCCATCAACATGAGTACATGCGGCAAGAATCGGATAATGGCTCATGCAAATAACTGGCGTACCAGTAGGAATAGCTTGTAAATCCTTTTCCAACCATAGACGTTGTTCATCATCCAATGAACCTCCGCCGTTATTACTGTCCAATATTACAAAATGCCAGCCTTTCTTATCAAAACTGTAATACCGATTGGGAATTCCCAATTGTTTCACCACATAGTCTTTCCCATACATTGGATCCTTTTTATCCGGTGCTGCCCACCACATATCATGATTCCCAAGGCAACTGTGAATCTCAAAGTCGTTTATCCCTCTGGTAGTTTCGTTCCACACCTTCCATAATTCATTCACTCTCTCACGAGTAATAGTATCGTAGTCTGCCGCAAATATTGTATCTCCTCCATTCAGGAAGAAGTCGACTTTGTGTTTCTTTATTTCTTCCAAACATTTTACAAACCGGTTGGGGGCATTTTCTTCCGGTCGGATATGCACATCGGTGATATGCGCGATACGCAATACTCTTTTACGTTTATCCCTTTGTTCCGCCGCAGAAACAATCGATGTTGTTCCGCTCAATGCCACGGTACCAACAGTCAATCCAATATATTTTAATAAATCTCTTCTTTTCATTTGTAGATAGTATTTGTTTTTTATCGAAATATGGAATTGATGACATTCTATATTGCTTTTTTGGGGGTCATCGAACGTTGTTTCGCATCAATTGATTAAATTCCCGTTCAAAAATAGATTCCGAAAATAGAATATATTTTTCAAATCACATAACGGCACCTACCAGTTTGTAAGTATTATGCTAAACTTATTGTAACATACCAAACTGGTTAAAAACACTTTAGCTTATTTCTAATACTAAACCAAAATTATTTTAATATTAAAGTCACAAATAGATAACTATTCAACAACAGTCACCACATCCCTTAGCCTGATATCCTTTGATGAGGCACCAATCATTATTCTGAACTTTCCTGGTTCAACAACCCATTTCATTTCATTGTTTAACATTTGCAATGTTTCGGGTGTGATGGCAAATGAAATCTCTTTTTCTTCGCCTCCTTTCAATGAAATTCGCTGAAATCCTTTTAACTGTTTGATTGGCTGCGCTATCGAAGAAAGCAAATCTCTGACATATAATTGAACTACTTCGTCTCCATCACGGGAACTTGTGTTTTTAATCGTGCAATAAACCGTTGTAGAATCCCCTTTTCCAAATTGTTTCTTCTCAAATCTTAAATTACTGTATTCAAAATTGGAATAACTCAATCCGAATCCAAAAGGAAACAAGGGTTGCCCATTGAGATTTACGTAATCATCGGTACGTCCAGTTGGTTTGTGATTGTATACCAAGGGCAATTGTCCTTCAAAAACCGGGAACGTAATAGGCAAACGACCGGCGGGATTGTAATCTCCAAATAGCACATTGGCCACAGCATGACCTCCATCTTCACCCGGATACCAAGCGTCGAGAACAGAGGAAACATTATTTATCCACTTGCTCATAGTAATGGCACTCCCTCCTATTAGAACTACTACTACAGGCTTTCCTGTTGCTGCAACCTGATTTATCATTTCTTCCTGATGCCCAGGTAAATTCAAATAGGCCCTGTCCAGCGATTCTCCTTCTTCAATACCCACAACGACTATCGCCACATCCGATTTTTTAGCAATCGCTACCGCTTCATCTATTTTTTTCTGCCAATCATTGGCAACACCAACATTCCAAACCAGTTTGAATCTTGCATAACCCTGCGATTCAAAAAATTCTACTCTTATATCATATTCTTTGTCTTTTTCAAAATGATAATCGGCTAGTTGAGTTGTAAAAGTTTGGCTTTTCCAGTTATCAACAATTAATTTTCCATTGAGGTAAAGCCTATAACCATCATTCCCTTCTATGCCAATTTTAAATGTTCCCGTAACAGGAGATTTTATCTTACCTGTCCATTTTACCGAATAGAAATCATAATTAATTGCGGGATCAGGAGCATACAATGTCCATCCAAAATCTATTTTATCATCTACTCTTGTAATCACTGGTTTACCGTTTAATTGAATATTATTGAAATATTCACCCAGCAAACCATTTTCTTTTTTGCCATTTGCACTTGTAAACAAATTTGTGGCTGGCACTGTTGTCCATTCAGGTGAGTTACGTCCACAACCAACTGCATAAGATATATCGGCTGATTTGCCCAACTTATTTTTGATTCCTTCAAGAATATTCACCTTGCCATTACCGGGACCACTGTATCCTCCCAGCCTAGCTTCTGTTGCGTCAGTACCAATAACAGCTATTGATTTTGTTGTTTTTTTAAGCGGCAATACATGGTTTTCGTTTTTCAACAATACCATCCCTTTTTGTGCTGCTTCTCTGGCTAACAGTTTATGAGCGGGATTTCCATTCCACTTATTCACTTCTTCTTCGTTAACGTAAGGATTTTCAAAAAGCCCCAATTCAAATTTCAATCTTAATACTCTGGCAACAGCTTCATCAGTTGTTTTATCGGCTATCCTGCCATCCAAGAAAGGAGGTTGAAATAACTTATAATGATCATGCGCCGTTTGAAAAATAACATCTAATCCATTATTTATTGCATTTGCAGATGCCTCGGGGTAATCTTTGGCAGTATAATGTAATGCATTGGCTCCGCCTACAGCATTTGCATCAGAAATTATAAAACCCGAAAAATTCATCTCTTTTTTCAATTTCTCGTTCAACAACCAATTATTTGCAGTACTAGGACTTCCGCTGATTGTGTTGTAAGAGGTCATTACACTTCGGCTTCCACCTCTTTTAAAACAAGCTCTGAACGGCGGAAAATAGATTTCTTCCAATAGTCGTTCATTTAAATCTATAGGATAACTATCCCTACCGCCATCACCGCTATTGGCCAGAAAATGTTTGGGTGTGGTAATCACTCCCATTTTTTCGAACGGAGAAACAAAAGCTACCCCCATCTCGGAAGAAAGAAAAGGGTCTTCCCCATAGGTTTCTTCTACACGTCCCCAACGCACATCGGTAGCAACATTAACAACCGGAGATAATACTTGGCGAATGCCACGGCTTTTTGTTTCCAATGCAATAGCGGTAGATACACGTTTCATTAAAGAAGTATCCCAGCTAGAAGATAATGCAATAGATTGAGGAAATGCTGTGGCACCATCCCTTACTAGGCCGTGCAATACTTCATCAAATGCAATAATGGGGATACCCAGCCTGGTTTCCTCCACAAAATATTTCTGAATACTATTGATCAATTTGGCTGTTTCTTTGGCGTTACTAGCAGCACTATAATCCAATATTTGAGCACCCGCATCTGTACTCCCTTTGGCACTTACCTGAAAACCGAATATGCCGTTTTTATATTTCTCTTTTCCATCAGTCAAATCACCGGGTATCATAAAGAGCTGCCAGAATTTTTCCTCAGGAGTCATCCTTGCAATAAGATCCTTAACCCTTTCTTCAACGGATAATTTTGGGTTTTTATAGTTTGGTATGGACTGCGAGAAAATAGTCTGAAATGACAATATCAGACTGATAAGAATTAAATATTTTTTCATAGAATAAAAATTTATGCTGCAAATGCAACTTTGATATATTACACAATAATTTATTTTATAGTACAGTTATTTTCAAAAATTATCTCTTTAAAAAAATCATCAAATTACCGTACCACGATTTCATCTATAAACACCCAAGAATCGCCACCGGCTGAGGGATGCCAATCAAACAAATGAATGGTTCCTTTTACTTCAAATTTCACGTAACGAATGGATGACTTTGGCGCTTTGAAAGTAAATACTTTGGTGACCTCACTTTTTTTCTGATTCCCTTCGGTGTCAATTTTACCTATTGGAACAAAATTCTTTCCATCTTCTGAAACAAGGCAAGAAACAGATGATGGATGTAGTATCCAACTTTTGGGATCCCAAAGGGAGCTAATTTCAATAGCATTCGCATTAACTGATTTCTCCAGATCCAACACCAAACTAAAATCTTTCCCGCTCCAGCCAAGCCAGTGTACTTTGTAATCACTTGCCCCTCTAACTCCATTGGTGAGGTAGGTCAAATCTCCATTACTGTATTTATCCGAAGGTGCTATAGCAGTGGTCACTTTTTTCCTGAAAGCATAATTTCCTTTTACTTGAACGTCAATAAATCGTTTGGTGCTTTCGTAATAATCTTTGGGCGAAAGTCCCGATTCATTCAAACGATATACTTTAGCCTGTTGGCAAACCGTGTAGAAATCTTCCAGCATTGCTGACATTTCTTTTACGACCTTGAAATCTCCTTCATGTTCTACGTACCATCCTCTTGGCCCAAACATATCATTTTTCCCGATTTCCATAATCGCGTACTGAAGCGGTAAACGGGAAATTTTCATGTGCATTAATTGAGCTGAATCCTTTTCGACTGCCTTTACAGCATTATCAAAATAAGTATTGTAGTCCCTAATATTATTGGTTGAAAGAAAACTGTTTTGATGACTTACAGGGTGTCCATAAATATCCAAGCCATCACCACTCTTGATTAACTCTTTTTCCAGTTGGTCGATATATTTTTTTATCCATGGAGCCGCTTTGCCATAATAGCCTTCCAAAAATTCGGTCATTATAGTATTGACATCACAATCGGGATTCCACAACAAGCGAGAAATCAAATACAATTTTAATTCTGAAAATTCCTGTCCCACAGCAATATTAGATTGTTGAAAATGGGCCCTAACATTATTTTTGTTGAAAAATTGAATATTGGGTTGCAATACGTGCAAATTAGGAAATGGACTAACCGAATGATCAAAATCAATAGTATAATCCCATAAATAGATATGACGACATATTTTCCCCCAATCAACAATATCCTTCTTAAAAGATTCACTGCTTTTTTCCTGCTCAATAGATTTGCTTCGGTTTAACTCAATCGTACAAAGCATGACCTGTACATTTCCCTCTGGCTTAGTAATTGCCGGGGCTTGACGGCTGTATTGATAAGCCAATGTCGAAATGATTTTTGACGGAAAATGTTTGGCTACTTCATTCACAAATCGAATAACAGGACCTGATGGGCTTTTCTCTTCCGAAATTATTTTTTTACAATTCTCACATTGACAATAGGAGAAATTATCATTTTGGCTGACTGACCAATACAATTTGTCCGGCTGATCTACCATGTCTTTTTCTAATTTTTGAATGACCAGCTGCAACACTTCCGGATTAGAAAGACACAATTGATCAATGTTGCGCTTGCCATTCATCTCTGAAAAATATTCAGGATGCGTTTTAAAATAGTCTTGCCAAGGAAGCAGTCGATTAAAGGTGTGTACATAATAGCCTTTTGCAAAAAAATCATCAATGGTGTGTAATCGGTTCCAATCGACAAAATCGGCATCAACATGGTCAGAAATATTGACAATTCGGCAATCGTTTTTGGGTACATCTGAAACATTTATTTGAGGTAAATTAATGTTTTTTGACAAAGGAATTATTTTATAAGTCGGACTGTAATAATGACATCCCAAGTATTTTTCGAGTAAACTCACCACCGCATACACACAGCCTTTTTGAATCCCTCCTTCTATATAAATATTTTTGCCTTTTGTCTTTATCGTAAAACCATCGGGATGTGATATTTTGCTGTTTACTTTGATAAAAACAACATACTTACCCGACTGCACTGCAGTTGTCGTTGGCAGTTTACAACCCGATATTTTAGTAATATGGTCTTGTAACAGCGATGCTGCTCTTTGTTCTACAGCATTTGCATTAGAGGGAATAACTATCGAATAATTACTTCTTCCATTAGAAACCAAAGAAATAGTTCTGTTTCCTGCTCTTAGCACTAAACTCAAAAAAAGAAAGCATAAAAGCAGTTTCCATTTTACAGCTCTCGATAAACAACTTATTAATTTTTGCTTCATATGTTGATATTTATTGTTTTTTATCGGTCTCTCGATAGCTATCGGGAGTAATCGCATATATCTTTTCATGTTAGTATCGACTTTTCGCTATGCTCATTTCATCGTAATTTCTTTTTTATTAGCAATATCACACAACTCAAAAATTACAATTTCAACAAGAATTCAGACACTCCCATAGCTGCCAGTTTCACTTCGGCAGTATCTGGTTTATTTTCTCCTGATTTCATCTCGATGAAAGAAGCTGGTTGCAATGCTTTCCATGCAAATTGAGTTTGCTGTACAGACTGTTCCGGATTGAACAAACGAATCAAGTAAGTCCCGTCTGCATTTGGCGTAATACTGGTAACCACAATACGGGAGTTGGTCAATTCAAAAAGCTCCTTTGGAAGTGCTATATCATTCTTAATTGGCAATGCTATCAATGGCTGTGTAAATTCTGAAGCGGCTTTCTCCATTTCAGAACCGTTAACCATTCCATGCGGACGCAGGGCATATCTAAAATGAACCACTCCTTCCTGATCAGCCTTATAATTGGTATGCCAATAATTATTCATGACATAACTGAACCAAGTCGAAGTAGGCTTTCCCTCTTTTTTCCATTCCTTATGGCTTGGTAACACGGTCAGTCTTTCATCAATCATATTACCTGGTTCCACCAAAGGCATTTCGAGTAACATCCATTGTATTCCTTTATCTGCTGCCGAAACATCTACCCATCTGCGACCGTAGAGATAATCCATATTAGAACCAGGCAATTGGTCGGCAAGATGTTGAATAGTTCCATACCCTGCATCCAAAGTTGTTTTGGTAAGTAAGGAGTTGAAAGGATACCCAAAGTGTACCGCTTCCTTAGTTCGAACTGATTTTTTATCTAAAATATTTTCAACCAGTATGGCATCGCTACCTGCATACAATGACAGTATTCTTTCTAATTTATTGGCACCGGGTGCATCAGAAATAACAGAGATTGTAGTAACTACCGGTCCATTCTCGATCACTTTTATCTTCACAATACCATTTGTCACCGCATCAGCAGGATTTAGCCCAGGAACATACCAATAGCTATTCAATCCCTGATTATTAAAACTTCCTGCATAATTAAAATTACTATCCGCATTCAAACCGGTAATACTACCGTTGATTTTATCCCAACTGAATCCTATTTTTCCATTTGACACCGAATTCTCGGTAAGAGCAAATTTATTTGCTGACGAAGAAGGTGCTTCATTGACAACTTCATAGGTTGCCGTTCCCAAAGCCGGTACATCAGTAGCCATAAAAACATAATTCCCGTTGCTTAATTTTTGTAATGGTATTTTATTCCCTGCATCGTCTTTGACTGATTTCCCTATAACTGTCGCAGGTATTACTACTGGCCCGGTTCGTTTCCAAGAAGAAGTATTGAATACAGCAATTTTTTTGGATTGTGGATTGCTTAATGGTTGCAACAGGTTTTTCTCTAAAGCATTGATCTGTTCATCCCCATCGAGCATGAATTGTTTTTTTATACGCCATTGTTCGGTTACAAATGGGATATCCGGTTGCGTAGTGCTGTTATGCGCTCCCCAGGTATGTTCATGAAACAAAATGATATTTGTCCATGCTTCATAAAACTTTTGTTTACTGAATTGCTTTGGATTCAGCATCGAATAAAGCGTTGTCAATTGTTGCAGGCGCAAACTGTTGACCCTGTTTTTACCTTCTTCAAAAGCGGTAGAAATGGCACCGTCTTCCCAATACGGAGTAATATCTCCTTTTACTGTTGCAATCTGGGCTCCATGCTTCTGCTCAAAAGTTTCAAAAAGTTTGTCAGTTGTATTCAATACAATTTTTGGAGATGCATATTTTTCATTCCATTGTTTCACAAAATCTGAAATCCCGGTGTCAATCGGCCCATTATCGGCAACAACATTATAGCGCCATTGCACCATTTCATAGGGATAATTCTTCTCTGTAAGTTCATTCAAATAAGCGGCTATTTTTTTAGGCCCACGTTCAAATACTTGCCCTACTGCAGTTCCGTGCCAAGAGGAATATCCTTTGGCTCCAGCCCAAAATAGTACTTTTTCCTCTCCGGAAGGCGAAACCCACCACACAGGTTTATCTCCCCAAGCCTTTACAAAATGCCCCACTCTGTCCCCCAAATAGGGATGGTCATTCCCCATAAAATTAGGACCGCTTGAAAAATATTTCACACCCCCTTTAGACAAAGCTGTCACGGTAGTCCAGGCAAATCCCGGAATATCCGAAATCATGGCACTGTTAATCTTGAGTCCAAATTCTTTTCTGAGCTGTTCCGCATAATCCGTATAATGAAACATTTCTTCGGGCTGACTCATACCGGTAAGTATATTGGCATACAAAGCCGAGAGGCAAATACTTCCTTCTTTTACTACTGTAACAAATCTCTCTTTTTGGGTTGGAGAAGCCTGTTTCAAATAATTTTCAACTGCCCAAAGCGATTCAATATTCCATTTGAATTTTGCTTCGGCTGGAAATTTTTTTGTCTTTTCAATCATTTCCAAAGCATCATCGATATTTTTAAGATGAATTCTCAAAACCTCAGGTTGAAGATGAGAGTAGCCAATATCAGTATGCGAATGATGGATAAAATTCAATTCACGATATACAACTGGTTTTAAACGTATAAATTTATTGACCAATGTTTTTCCGCCGGAAGAAGCAAAAAATTGAACACTGTCGACTTTTTTTACTGCATTTACGGGTATATCAAAATTGTTTACACCATCTTTCATGACAAATAAATAGGATTCTTTATTGTTGACTTTAACTTTCAACTCTTCGTCTTTTCCAAAATGCAAAGCCGTTAATACAATAGGTTGTTTTCCGTTTTTCAAAAGAAAAGGCATCGGATTTACATCTACTTTTTCTTCGAATGAAAATTTGAAAGTCATGTACCAATCATTGCTGTTTTGGGCTTGCCCCACCACTTTAAGCCGAACCGCCTGACCTGGTTTTACTTTGCTCATAGGCAAACGAAGAAAAGCCAATCCGTGCGCATCATTGGCACCATCTCTTTTGGTTTGCTGAAATACTAATGCCGAACCATCAGCCGCCGTAAAAGTCCAATCGGGCGTTTTGTTTTCGGGTATTGTCGTAAACGTTAACAATTTTTGATTATCAACATATAAATCGAAATTACGGTTTCCTCCGCTTGTAGCCGTCGAATGTCCCGCTACCCAACTAAAATACACATAATCTCCTTTACTGTTTTGGGGAACTGGAGCTGTTTCCCATTCGATGGTTTTCTTGCCATTCGTACTTCTGGTTAACAAAGCCGTTGTCGCGTAATCCGGAAAAGCCGAGAAATAGGTGATATTTTCACCACTGATTTCTTTTGCAAAACCATTAATCCAATTTATTTTCCCAAAATAAGGAACCTCTTTTTGCGCCAATGCTTTTTGCGAAAGCACCAAAATTACCAATAGTAAAAAACTGTTTTTAATTGTGCTGTAAAAAAATTTTGATCCCATTTCTAAATAGTTTTAAGAATAATTACTTTGATACTTTTTGTGAATTCAATAATCCTTCAATCTCTTCAAGGCTTTTCCCTTTTGTTTCAAACAAGTTCTTTTTTGCATAAACAAATGAGACAATACAAAAGAAAGAGAATATAAAGAAGGTGGTTGCTATTCCCAATCCGTCTCTCATCATCGGGAACAATAAGTTTACAAGCCAATCAGAAACCCACATGGTCATAATACAGATCGACAAAGCGGTTCCTCTGATATGCGTAGGAAATATTTCTGTTGAAATGACAAATTTTAATGGGCCAAGAGAAAACGCAAAGAAAAAAAGAAACAAAATAATGCTGAATAACATGAACCATCCTGTTATATTCATTAAGAAACAAAAACCTGTCAGAGCCAATGCGAAAGCAGCACACAGCGAACCAACAATATATAAAGGTCTGCGTCCCCAAGTATCGACTTTTGAAATAGCGATAAATGTAAAAAGCACATTGGCCGATCCCAATATTACCTGATAAAATAATGCATCGCTGGTAACAATTCCCGCAGATTTTAAAATGGTAGGCCCGTAAAAAATAACCCCATTAATTCCGCTAAACTGCGACAAAGCTGTAAGCACCATGGCCAATGTCAATAATTTGCTTAATGGCAAACGCATCAATTCTTTATAACCTCCTGATTTTTGACTGGCCATTTCTTTAATGGAATCCAACTCTAAACGCCCAGTTTCTTCTCCATTTATTTTAGTAAGGATATTTAAGGCTTCCTCATTTCTTCCATATTGTACCAACCAGCGCGGGCTTTCAGGTACTATTAGCAATAACAAGCAAAATGCCGCAGCCGGAATAACTCCCACAATAAACATTCCGCGCCAAACATTTTCAATAAATAACCAATGCAATAAACCATCACCGTCTCCAGCATTGGCTGTCGCATAACGTTGTAAAAACAAATTGCTGATATAAGCCACTAAAATTCCTACCGTAATAGCCAATTGATAAAAAACAACCAACTGCCCTCTTTTTTGCGAAGGCGCTACTTCGGAAATATAAAGCGGTGATACATTAGAAGCCACACCTACCCCCATACCGGCAAGAACACGGAAGAAAATCAACATCGAATAATCCTCGGAAAAAGCAAAACCAACGGCACTAATCAAAAACAATACGGCTGAAACAAACAATACTTTTCTTCTGCCAATTTTATCGCTGAGATAACCCGAAAAAGCCACACCGACAATACAACCCAATAAAGCGCAGGACACAAATAATCCTTCCTCTGCTGATGACAATCCGTATTCTAATTTTAATGGTTCAATAATACCACTGACTACGGCCATATCAAAACCGAATAAAAAACCTCCTAGGGCGGCAATAAGCGTTATTAGAAAAATAAAATAATTGGTTCCTTTTTTTTCCATAATAGTTTTTTTGATAGTTAATGTGCTTGGTTTTTTAATAGATTATTTGGTTCAATTTTAACAACAATTCTCCTTTACGTAAGCGACTACCAAAAAGGCTTTTTTATCCCCTTGATAACGAACTGTGTATTGCTCAACGGCCGCAGGTATTACGAATGTTTCAGCGTATTTAAACACACTGGTTTTATTCCCGACAATGATCCCTACCGATTCCCCTTCAACCAACATACAGATATGACATTGCCCATTTGTTGTAATAACAGTTTCTCCAGTAAACTCATATCGGTCAACAGCGTAAAAATGCTCTTCATGTGTCGAAAGTGACAGTTTCTTTCCGTTATCCCATTGGGTAGCTACTTCTTGTTTCGAAATTAATTCTTGCGGGACATAATCGCCTTTGTAGTCAAAATAAAGATTCTTAAAAGCGTGTTCTATATTGATCGGTCGGGGCTGGCCATTTAAGCCAAGTCGTAGCCAATCATACATTTTGAAAGTAAAAATGTATGGCGTACTGCTAATTTCCAGTACCATATTGTTTTTTCCCGAAGCGTGAATCGTTCCGTTTGGAATTAGGAATAAATCATGTTTATGTGCTTCAAATTTCTGAACGTATTGTTCCGCATCCATTTTGATACCCTTATTTTGTGCGTCCAATAAGGCCGTTTTGAATTCTTCCAGATTGATATCTTCCTGAAAGCCAAGATAAACTTCGGCATCCGGTTCACAATCGAGAATATAGTAAGTCTCGTCTTGAGTGAAATTTTCACCAAAATTCTCTTTGATATATTCCGTACGTGGATGGCATTGAATCGAAAGATTCCCTCCATCATAGGTATCCAAGAAATCAAAACGGATTGGAAATTCCGTTCCAAATCTTTGGGCAGCTTTCCCCAAAAGCTTTTTGTTATTGTAGAACAAAAGGAAATCAAATGACACCTCAAGTAAATAGTGGTTGCCCTCGATGACAATTCCATTTTCGGGCGTGATTAATTCAAAAGACCAAGCGTAGTTTATTTCTTCTTCGTTGAGTCCTTTTATATGCTTTTTCATCCAATTCCCGCCCCAAATTCCGGCTTCGAACCAAGGTCGTGCACGCAGGGGCTGTTCTAACATTTCATCCATAGTATTTCTGAAATCATCCCCGGACATCCATGTAATCTCATTGATACGCTGCTCATCAACTATCAAATCTATTTTGGGAAGTACTTGGTCTTTATGTTTATTCAACACAGGCCAATCTACAAAATATAACCGTTTATACATTTGGGTATTGTCGAACAAATCGGCGCATCCAATATTTTTCACCGCACCAGCCCTCATCCTGTATTGGATTTCATTTTTGGGTACATCAATATATAGTAGTTGTCCCTTCCAATTGGCCAGTTCGGCGCCGGTCCCGTAGAGAATACACAAATCAACGGATGGATCGGGTTGCAGCATTTTCAATTTTTGTTCATCAAAAAAATCGGATAAGTTACCCATGTATTTTTTTCCAAAAACAGGATCGTCTCCGTTTAAATTAGCACTTACCATAGCACTAACTTCTTCGGTTGATTTAAGACAAGAATTTATATCATACCAAAATACTTTTCTGTTTTTTGCAAGTAATGATTTATGCAATTGTTCCCTAAAACTCTCCCATAACACGCCTCCAAATCCATCAAGTATTATAATTTTCTCTTGGACAATTTTATCTGCCAGAGTATCAAAACCAACGTAAACTGGAGAATCCGAATGAAATGACGGAAAAACATCATAACCCGAATTGCTCGTTACAATGGATTTTAGTGGTAAAACCGGTTGGGTTGTTTTTCTTTTGGGTTGATTGTTATTGGCAATTTTAATATTCTTCTTATCTGCAATAATAGCCGCTCCCGTTAAAATGCATTCCTCCGTATCATCACAGAAAATGATGTTTACAGCTGTACTTAGTTGTGCTAAGTTTTCTTTTAATGATGTACTAAACAATGCACTTGCTTTAGAAATATTTCCTCCAATTACCAATTCATCACATTCAAACCGTTGCAACCATGGATACAAAAAAGAACCTAGGTTCGCGCCAAATTGTTTGAAAATGGAAACCGAAATATCAGAATTTGTTGCAACAATAGCTTTAACGGATGTTGTTTCAATACCAGTTAACTTTTTGTATTCGGCTAAAAACCAACGTGTAGAAAAATAATCGTCGGCTTTTACATCCAAAAAAGGTTCCTTATAAAAAGCTCCGATGGCAGGCAATTCAGGATGTTTAGTGATCAACGCTCCGTTCACCATAAATGCGGAACCGAAACCCGTTCCCAATGTCAAGAATACCGTTTTTTTACTATTCAATTGATGACGATAATAAGATCCTTCGGCAAAACAATGGGCGTCATTGGAAAAAACAAATGCTGTATTTGCTACCCCTGTATAATCCATCAGGGCTTGTTGCATATGAATCCCGAAAGTCTTTTCAAATTTCCCTCCAACATTAGCTATGGTACTGACTCCTTTTTCATAATCAAAAGGCCCCGGAAAAGCAACCCCAACGACATCAACAGCTCTTTCATCAACCAATACTTCTTTGATACAATTGCCAATAGTTGCTATAATATCAAATGCCTTATCTATGGCGTTGATATCCTTTCTTATCATACGCAAAGACTGTGACTCAACTTTATTTGTATCAATAACACTCACCGTAACATGGCTTCCTCCTACATCGACCCCAATTTTTTTCTTATTTTCCATCACTCAAATTGAACGTTTTATTTCGATACTATACGTAAACCAATCGTTACGATAATAACAGATGTTATATTCAATGGGTCTTCTTCCCGCATCCAGAACAGTCCTCTTTCTTTCAAGAACCGGTTGCCCTTTTTCTATTTTAAGTAACCCGGAAATTTTCTTGGTTGCCGCAATGGCTTTTAGTTCTTCTTGGGAGTATACCGGAACAATGTTATGGTCACGATCCAATAACTCATAAAGCGGTTTCTCAAAATCCTCATTTTCAGCAACCCCAGTTCGAGGATGCAAATAGGATTCAAAATATACCATCGGACTATCGTCCATGCTACGGGTACGCTGTAAAAGAATCACTTCATCGCCTTCTTCTATCTGTAAACTCTTAGCAACCTCTAAACTGGCTTTGATCTTTTGGACCTTAATCATTAGATTTTTAAAGGCCAATCCCATGTCTTCCATTTCACGGGTAAAACTCATCCAGTTGTTCAGGTTGGTCGTGATTCGATGTTGGGAAACCCTCGTACCAGATCTTTTTTTCCGCTCCAATAGATTTTCACTCACCAAGATACTAATAGCCTGACGAAGCGTATTTCTGGAAATTCCCCAGCGTTGGGCGAGATCTGTTTCTTTTGGAAACAATTCCCCTGTACTGAAATCAGGATGTTTAATAAGTTCCCTTAATTTCTCTTCGGCCTGTTTATGCAAAGGCACTTTGCTGTCATGATCCAGCAAAGGTATTTTGTTCATATGTTCATACATATTACAAATATATTTATTTTTTTTACATTGCCAAAAACAAACTAAAGATATTTTACTGATTCTTAACCCAATGCTAAAAAAAATACCCCAAAAAGGTTCGCAATCCCAACACATACGATTGGAATTGCGAGCTTTCTTAAACTACATTAGCTGTTTTATTTTATCGATACATTTATTTTTCTTGCGTCCAAACCATCACTCTCCGCTTTAACCGTAAATAAACCTTTCTGTCCTTTCTTTGCTTTTACGATAACCAAGGCCATTCCATTAAAAGCTTGTCGTTCGTGACTTTGAAAAGGCACGAAACTGGTGGCATCACCATTGTCCGTTGCCACAATTTCTCCTGGTCCTTCTATAGAAAATTTGATTAATGAATGCGAACGCGGAACGGTTAGTCCTTCTTTATCGGTTACTTTCACAGTAATGAAAGACAAATCGCTTCCATCTGCCATGATAACGGAACGATCTGCTGAAAGGATAAGCTTTGCTGACTCTCCCGTTGTTTTTACCACATCAGTTGCCCATTGTTTTCCGTTTTTATAACAAACCACTTTCAATTCACCCGGAATATATTTGACATCCTCCCAAATTAAACGGAAGTCTTTGCCCGGAGTCATTTTTTTTCGTCCAAGGCTTTTGCCATTCAAAAACAATTCGGCTTCATCGCCGGAAGTATACACATGCACCGGAGTTACAAGTCCAATTCGTTCGCTCCAGTTCCAATGCGGAAAAATATGGGCCACAGGCAATTCAGGCCTCCAGTGTGATTGGTAACTATAGAAACGGTCTTTTGGGAAACCTGCCAAATCAATGATTCCGAAATAACTGCTTCTTGATGGTGGATTAGATTTTCTAAGTTCTTCCAGTTTTTTCTCCAACTCCGCTTTTTTGGAAGGATCTGATCTAAAATTAAGCAGGTTGGTTTCATCCGAATTATAAGGAGTTGGTTCGCCTAAATAATCAAAACCGGTCCAAACGTATTCGCCTAATAAATTCGGGAATTTAGCGTTGGTACGAAATTGTTCGTCAGGCGAACAACCCCAACCTGGGAACGCATCGTCATAAGACGAAATTTGCCAGGTCTTTTTGTTGTATTTGTCATCAAAGAAATACTCGCCACGAGAACTCACGGTCGAAGCCGTTTCGCTACCTATGGTCGGTTTGTCTTTATAGCGGGGATCTGCATCCCATTTGGGTTGCTGACTGAAAAAATAATTGACCCCCATAATATCCAGGCTTACCACTGCTCCCACATCTCGGCCACCGTCCGGGTCATTGTATCCGTTGGAAACTGGCCTTGTCGGATCTTCTTTACGCATAATATCGGCCAAATGTTTGGTCATTTCCACATCGCGTTGGTTCATAACCTCATTCCCTATCGACCAAATGAATACCGAAGGATGGTTGCGATCCCTGTGGACTAAAGCCTTTAAATCTTTTTCATGCCATTCGTCATACAATTTATTGTAGTCATTTTTCTTTTTCCCTGTCTTCCAAGCATCAAAAGCTTCATCCCAAACCAAGAAACCCATCTGATCAGCTAATTCTAACAACTCAGGTGCAGGTGGATTATGCGAAGTTCTCAACGAATTACATCCCATATCCTGCAACATTTTCAACTGTCTTCTTAAGGCGCTGGTGTTGATGGCGGCACCGAGAGCTCCTAAATCATGATGATTACAAGTTCCCTTAATTTCCACCCTTTTGCCATTCAACAAGAAACCTTTTGTTGCCGTAAATTCTATCGTACGGATTCCAAAAGGAGTGTTGTAGGTATCCACAATTTTTCCGTTAATGCTAATGCTGGTTTGCGCCACATAACGATTCGGGCTTTTAATATCCCAACGCTTCGGATTGGCAATAGCAACCTCTGATTCCGTCACCGTACTGGTTCCGGGTTTCAATTCCAAGATTGATTCCTTTGTAGTGGCTACTTTTGTTTTTGGTTTGTTGTTTACGTCCAATTCAAACAATGAAGTACGCACTATGGCATTCACTTTTTTATTGGTCGCATTATCAACCGTAACAGCCAATTTTACCAATGCGCTTTTGTTGGTTATTTTAGGAGTCGTGATATAAGTTCCCCAATGACCCACATGCACGGGATTGGTTTTTACTAACCACACATGACGGTAAATCCCTCCGCCAGGATACCAACGGGAATCCCAACTTTCAGTATCCAGTCGCACGGCCAATATGTTTTCCTGACCCGGTTTGATGAATGGCGTTAAATCCATTCGGAAAGAATTATAGCCATAAGGCCAAGTTCCAACATATTTCCCGTTGAGCCAGATTTTGGCGTAAGCCATAGCACCATCAAAATCTACAAAAATCAGCTTACCTGCATCGCTTGCGGGAACTGTAAAATGTTTTCTGTACCAGCCAATTGCTTTCCATGGCAATTTACCCGTTTCACCAGTCAACTCGCTACGAAATGGACCGGTAATGGCCCAATCATGTGGTAAATTTAGTTTTTGCCAAGCGCTGTCATTGAATGTTTCACTTTCCAAATGCTGTGACTCCTCAATTCTTGAACCGTCGGCTTGCAATCCGAAACGGGAAAATAACCAATTTTCGTCAAAAGAACGGGTATCTGTTGACCCCATTCTTATGATCGATTTATTTTGTGAGAACATTGCAGGAGTAATCACCATACTCAGTAAAAAAATGAGGATTGCATTACGAAAAAACAAGCGTTTGGGACTATTCATCTTTATTTATGGCTATTAATTTGAAACTTTATTACCCCAGCAGGCAGGGTTAGCAATTATTGTGATTATCGATTAATATATTTTAAGCGAAGAGATTAGCGGACAGGATTTTGAATCTAAAATGGAAATCCTTATCTTATTTGTTTTCAAATTATTGAGTTTCAAAATGCGTTTGTACCCAATTGTGGTTGCCTGTTCAACAGTTTGCCACTTATTGTCAATCAAGGCTTCTACTGTGAATGACTTCACCCTTTGCCCTAATTTGATATACTCCTGAAGAACGATATATTTAATTGCCTTTACCCCCTTTAAATCAATATCAATAGTGGCTGTTGTTACAGCGCCATTTGTTGCCCAATAGGTTTCGGTATTGTTATCCAACATTTTTTCAGCTGCATATATTTTACTATTTCCACGATAACTGCTTGCTTTTATAGCTGCTTTTACTGCCAGATTATTTTTAAATTCACTGTCCAATAATTTACGAAATCCTTTCAGTGACTTGACATCATTTTCATGAATCAATCCACGTCGGTCTGGCGGCATGTTGAGTAACAAGGTAGAGCCTCTTCCAACCGAGCTAAGATAAATTTCAAACAATTGTTCCGGTGTCTTAACAAGTGCATCTTCTTCCTTATGGTAAAACCAACCGGGTCTGATAGAAACATCCGTTTCAGCCGGTACCCAACTTGTTCCGTCTTCCGAACCTTTATTCAACAAATCGTCTATTCCTGGCTTCCCGGCATAAAGTGTATCTATTGAAATAGTATTCCAATTTGTTTTACCGGCACTGCCTCTTTCATTGCCAACCCAACGAATACTTGGTCCTGCATCGCTAAAAAAAATCACATTGGGCAACATGTTACGGACAAGAGAAATAGTGCCTGGCCAGTCATAATAAGTTGCTCCGTTAATTTTCCTGTTTTCATTTGCGCCACCATAAAAACCACTACCTCCATTTGCTCCATCAAACCAAATTTCAAATACGGGTCCATAATTAGCTATAAGTTCCTTCAGTTGATTTCGGTAATATTCAATATAGGCGGGTTTCCCATATTGCGCATGATTCCTATCCCAGGGTGATAAGTAAATTCCAAATTTTAAATCATTCTTTTTACAGGCATCTGATACCTCTTTGACAATATCGCCTTTACCATTTTTATAAGGACTATTTTTAACCGAATGTTCGGTGTATTTAGAAGGCCACAAACAAAAACCATCATGATGCTTAGTGGTCAATATAACACCCTTAAAACCAGAATCCTTAAGAACCGTTATCCATTGCTCCGGATTTGCAGCACTAGGGTTGAATACAGCAGGTTTTTCATCACCTAAACCCCATTCTTTACCCGTAAAAGTATTCGTGGTAAAGTGAATAAATGCGTTCATCTCCATTTCATGCCAAGCCAGTTGTTCGGCAGAAGGAACAGGCAGAACGGCCGACGGAGGTCTTATACTCTCTTGAGCATGGGTATTGAGAAAAACGCCTAATAGAAAAGCTATAATTATTGGTCTCATGATTTTACTTTTATTGATCATTAACATAAAAATTAGTTGGAAACTTTAATCACCCACACGTGGTCGGTAACTGATTTAAGAGAGGCCGGAATACTTACCTCAACAGCATTTCCATTCTGCTTCCAAGAAAGTTTGGATTTACTTCCCAACAATTCCAGTTTAGTGTTTTTAGAAAATGTGATTTTCGTTAACAGCTGTTTCCCTTTCGGAAAATCAAACAGAAAAATATATTTTGCATGGCCATCCTTGGTTTGGGTGTAACGAGTTTTTTCGCCTTCCCCAAAAACGGTAAACATTCGACTACCGTATATCGCCTCTCCATTTGTTTTTATCCAATTCCCTACCTCTTTCAAACGCTGGTAAGCCACCGGATCCAGCTCGCCATCTGGCCCCGGACCAATATTCAACAAATAGTTTCCTCCTTTACTTACCACGTCAACTAATTTCTCGATGATTTCGTTAGCCGGTTTGTAAACATCATTAGGTACATAACTCCAGCTATTTCCCATAGTCATGCAAGTCTCCCATGGATAAGGCAAACCGGTATCCGGTATATGCTGTTCGGGAGTAAGATAATTTTGTTGTTCTCCCGGAACAGCTCTGTCTACAACGATCAACTTAGGTTGTTTTGCTCTCACTTCTTTAACCAATCGTGGCATATCGATATCCTGGCTTTGAGGATTACGAGCCCAACGACTGCCTTCGGAAACTTCCGATAATGCATCCTTTATTTCCAGATCTGTTTTCTTACGCACCCAACCGCCATCAAGCCAAAGAATATCAAGCTTACCATAATTGCTCGCCAATTCATTAATTTGGTTATGGGTAAAATCAACGAATTTTTTCCATTGTTCAGGATACTTCTGAATCGAATAGTTAGCATTGCGGTCACTTGGCGGAAATTGTTTCCACCAATAATAATCACTGTGCCAGTCGGGCTTGGAAAAATAAGCCCCGATCCAAAAATTCTCCTTCCTAAAGGCCGAAAAAATTTCTTTGGTCACATCACTCCTCGGATTGGTTGAAAACGGAGAACCTTTATCAGTAATCTTATAGTCGGTATATTTACTGTCGAACATACAAAATCCGTCGTGGTGCTTGGTGGTAAACACCATGTATTTCATTCCGGCATTCTTGGCAGCTGCAGCCCATTTTTCGGGATTAAATTTCACTGGATTGAAAATGGTTTTCAGGTTTTCATAGGTATTTAAATAATCATTATAATTATCGGCCACGCCTGGTTTCCGCCCGCCCGTAGCCCAACTAAGATCTTCCGGACAAATACTCCAACTTTCCACAATACCCCACTGGCTGTAGGTTCCCCAATGCATCAGCAGACCAAATTTCAAATCTTTCCATTCCTCCAATCTTTGTTGAATAACAGGATTAGGATCTGGATAATATTCTTTTTCTTGGGCCAGAATCTGATTCATCCCAAATCCCAAAAACAGCATAACTGCAAATTTTTTAATGGTAATTTTTATTGATCCCATAGTATGTTTACTTATTTTTCAAGGTCTTAACATCGGTCTTCAGTTCCTTTTCGGACATTTGATCTAATGTGATTTTCGGCAACCAAGTTGTATTGAACTTGTTTTTCTGAATGACCACATTTTTGCAGGCAGTTAATCTAAATACCGATTCATTTGTCCCGGCATTCAGTAAATTTGATTGATTTATGGTGTTGTTACTAAATACCAATCCATCGGTAGAACGCGCCGTCATAATGGGACGATCATATACCTTAAACGTGTTGTTCTCTATGCGAATATTTCTGTGCACATAATATCCATTTACCAATTGGTGATTTTCCGGTGCAATGGCGATTATATAATTATCCGGTGCCGAATTATAGGCACATTCTTCAAAAGTATTATTCCGAATAGTTACGTCCTGTACAGATCCGGATTCGAACCAACTTGATGCGTCATTGGCTATCAGTATAGCGTGCATACCTGTACGGTAAAAAGTATTATTCTCTATTAAAATTTTCCTGCGGGTTGTTAGTAGCAATCCTCTGGTATTGGTTCTTTCGAAACGGGAATTTCGAATGGTCACTTCCGGAGTCCAAGTAATATTCTCTATACAATCGCCTATTTTCAGATTTACCGGTAACTCTCCGTCTAACTCCAGTTCCATTTCTCGTTTATTTATCAGCTTTGCGGTTTTAAGTTTAGCATACCCTACCGGCATAAGCGTTTGAGGATTTACAAAAACAATACTGTCTTTTGCAAAAAAAGCTTCAAATCCATAGGTCTGATGGTGCATAAAACGAACTGTTATTTTTTTGTCTTTGGCAACAGCCATGATCTTCATGTGAGTTCCATGAACATTGATCGGATCATCGTGCGAACCTGAAGTAAGGCAACCGTCAATTAAAATTTTGCCTTTGCATCCCGAAAAATGGAAACAATCGGCAAACGATGCAATGATCCTTCCCGAATTTTCCTGTGGAGCTACGATAACTTTTGAAAATGAAATATTTTCGGTAAATTGAGAAATGATTCCCAACCCATGCATGAAGTGCATTTTCACATTTTCAAGCTTAATGTTTTTACTCAAGTGGATAAAACCTCCGCAATTATCACGATAAGCTTCGCGAATAGTTAAAATGTCTCCGGGACGAAAACTTGATTTTGAAAAATGTCCTTGAAAGGTTACATGTAAAGGACTGGTTTGAATAGCCTTGCTTTTACTAAATGGCTCAAATGAACTATATTTCATCAGACTTTTATCAGCCTCAAAAAGTATCGCGTGATAGGATTTACTCTTCCATCCTTCTCCATAAAAACTAATTTGACCGTTATCAATAAGATATTTCGAATCCGGATGAATTACCGTTTCAATTGAATTAGGAGACACGGAACTAATCGTTAATTCCGACATTGTTGGCCGTTCATAGTCAAATCGAATATTTTTTAATTGAACATTTTCACTGTTCAAAATAGCAAACGACACCATTTTTCCATGAAGAACAATCAAAGTATTGTTCCCTTCTATAGTCAGGTTCTTAAAATTTTCTAATAAAAATCCGATATTTTTAACCTTCGATAATGTATCATCCTCAGTTGTGTTGGAAATATAAAGTTCGCGTTTATAGGCTCCTTCCGGCCATAAGTCAATACGACCTCCAGGCAGTACTAAAGTTACATTTGGCTTGCCTTTACAAAATTCAATAGTCTTTTTAATTCCTTGACTTGCGTTTTCAAAACTATTGGACCTTATACCAAAACTACTTGCCTGAATCATGTTTTGTGCCTGTCCAGCAACAGTCAGGCAGGTACAAAACATGGAGATAAATATTATACTTATTTTATTCATTTTAATTTTCTCATTTTACCAAAAACAAAGTAACCTATTGAACGTATGGCGCTTATAATCAAATGATTAAACACGAACTCTTTTTAGCATGTTCAATTCATCAACTTTTACTTCTCCTCTATTTTCTTTTTAAGAGCCAGTAATAAGTCAATGTCCTTTTTTCTCATTTTACCTTCAGTATTGGGCGGACAATTAAGAATTAAAACATTGTCCTGTGCAGTGGCTTTTTTATACAAGTCATATAATTCATCTACTGACTTGTAAGTTGTGTCTGTTGTATTAAAAAACCATTTTTTGCTCATACATACAGTCGATTCCCATGGTAAATAATACTCCTTTCCATCATGTGTAAATATTTTCGGGTCATTTTCTTTAGGCAAATAGGGGTCACCCAATCTAAAATCGCTTGGAAAATAACGAAAAGGGTAACCTTCTTTTTGATCTTTAGGCTCTACCAAATGGTAATCGGGGTTTTCGGGCAAACCAATAGTCCAATTTATTCCTACTTGGCAATTTGGTTCCCTCGACTTTATTGTATTGTAAATATCTTGTGTTGGCCATCTGTAATTTGGTTTTTCCCACCCACCATCAAACCAAAATTCCACAATATCTGTGTGTTTTTTTGCTATGGAAATTAATTCATCCAATTGATTAATCATGTATTGATTGTATTTAGCATCTAAAGTGCTGTCTTTCGTATCGGCATTTTTATTTCTATCCCAAAGCGAATAATATAAACCCAATCCGATATTATATTTTTTACAGGCTTTAGCTACTGCTTCCACTACATTGGTTTTGTTACCAGAATTGGCTACATCATACTCGGTATACTTACTATCCCATAAGCAAAAACCATCGTGGTGTTTTGTAATTAAAATTACATACTTCATCCCTGCATTTTTCGCAGTTTTTACCCATTGCTCAGCATCTATCATTGTTGGATTATAAGATGAGGCTGCTATTGAACCATCTGTCCATTCCTGATTCACAAAAGTATTGATCCCAAAATGAATGAACATACCATACTTACGAGCAATCATTTTCTTTTGTGCTTCATTGGGAACCTTTGAAGGAGTAGGAACTATGTTATTTTTTTGGGCAAAAATTGTTATTGAACATGTTGCAAAGAAGATTAAAAAAATATATTTCATGTATTGATATTTATAGTTTTTAAATTTATAACGCCCTATCCAAATGGGTATACCCGCCATCCACATGAATCAACTGTCCCGTGGTATGGCTGGATCTTTCGGATAAAAGAAAGGCAACCATGTTGGCTATTTCCTCTGTTGTGGTCATTCTTTTTTCAAACGGAATTTTATCCGTGATTTCTTTTAATTTCTCCTCGGGATTATCAAATGTTTTAATCCATGTTTCATACAAAGGCGTAAAACACTCCGCCACAATTACCGCATTTACGCGGATGCCGTATTGCAACAATTCCACCGCCCATTCCCGGGTTAAGGCATTGCGACCGCCATTGGAAGCCGCATAAGCCGAAGTATTTCCCTGACCGGTTTCGGCAGTTTTTGAACCAATATTTACGATACTTCCTTTGGATTTCTTCAATTCCGGCAAAGCATGATGCGCCATTAAATAATAATGCACCAGATTTTTATGCAACGATGCCATGAAAGATTCGTAATTGCCATTTTCCAATCCAACACCGTCGTTTACTCCCGCATTATTGATCAATCCATCGATGCGGCCACATTCGGCCACGACTTGTTTTACGGCTCTTTCACAGTCTTGAGGGTTTGTCAATTCGGCAACAACGGCTTTTGCTTTTCCTCCCGCAGCCTCAATTTCTTTCACGGCAGCCTTATTATCTTCTTCACTTCTTCCGATGATAAAAGGGATTGCTCCCTCAGAAGCCAAGACTTTGCAGATTCCCAAACCTATTCCTTTGGCTCCTCCGGTTACGATAATTATTTTGTTATTTAAATCTAAGTTCATTTCCGTTTTTTTATAAATGATAAAATTCTATTGCATTCCCACCCCAGAATTTGTCCTGCTCCACTTTCGAAAATTTCGAAAAATAATGCTCGACAATATCACATGATTCTCCATAGGATGCCGCCAGCAAACTCACCGGCCAATCACTGCCAAACATCAGTCGATCAACTCCAAAAGCCTCTGTAACCACATCCAAGCAATAGGTAAAGTCAGTTGCTGCCCAATTATTCCAATCCGCTTCGGTCACTAAACCCGAAACCTTACACATCACATTGGGACATGTTGCAATCTCCCGTATTCCTTTTTCCCATTCTGTAAAATCCGTTTGCTTGAAATCTGGTTTTGCCAAATGGTCTATTACAAACTTTTGATTGGTAAATCTTTTCACAAACTCGACAGCAACTGGTAAATGCTTTGGAAAAATCAAAAGATCATACGTAAAATTATACTGCGCCAGTTTTGCTATTCCTTTGCAAAAATCATCCTGTAACAAGAAATCCACTTCTGGTTCCCCCTGTACTATATGCCGAAAACCTTTTAATTTTTTAAATTGGAAAAAATGCTCCAACCTTGCTTCCAGATTAGCTGCCCTTAAATCAATCCAACCTACAACTCCCTTTATGAAATCATTTTCTTTTGCCAATAACAACAAAAAATGAGTTTCATATTCGCTTTGATCGGCTTGAACAGCGATACAGCCATCAATATTATTTTTCTCCAATAAAGGATATAAATCAGCCGGCAAAAAATCCCGCTGAATCACCTTCATCTCATCACTAATCCAAGCGTCTTTTACCGGATGGTATTTCCAAAAATGCTGGTGGCTGTCTATTCGCATTTCAATTCAAATATTTTTTCCATTAGCATCCATTTTTCTCCTGACTTTGCAAATGGCAGCGCCTGTTGAAACTTCCACATTAATTCTTCCCATTCCTGCACTTTAGGATTATTAGCATCATTTTTTGACTTTTCATCGAAAGAAAATCCTTCATTGGCTTCAATAATCATAAACATTCTGTTGCCGACACAATAAATATCCAATACTTCAATTCCAGAATCTTTAATACTTTTGATAATCTCCGGCCAAACATTTTGATGATAGGCTTTGTACTCGGCCATCAACTGTGGATCATCTTTTAAGTCTAAAGCCAAACAATATTTTTGTACTGACATAATTTATTTTTTATAAGCTACCGCAACCTGCTTGCTTGATCCTAATCCTTCCAATCCTAATTCAATCACATCACCCACTTTAATATAAACCGGTTCGGGTTTAATTCCTAAACCAACTCCCGGAGGCGTACCTGTACTGATAATATCACCTGGAAGCAAAGTCATGAACTGGCTCAGGTAATGAACCAAAAATGGTATTTTAAAAACCAGATTTAACGTATTACTGCATTGATAGGTTTTACCATTTACGGTCAACCACATTTTTAAATTATCTACATCCGCAATCTCATCTGTTGTAGCCATGAAGGGGCCAAGTGGTGCGAATGTATCGCAACCTTTTCCTTTTGCCCATTGACCACCACGTTCCAATTGATACGCTCTTTCGCTGTAATCGTTATGTAAACAATAGCCTGCCACATAATCCATCGCATCGGCTTCTTCCACATAACTGGCTTTCTTTCCTACAACAAACGCTAATTCTATTTCCCAATCTGTTTTCGTGCTGTTTTTTGGAATGATCAAATCATCATTTGGTCCACACAAAGCAGTGGTCGATTTAAAGAAAATAATCGGTTCTTCGGGAATTGGCGCATTGGTTTCTAGACAATGATCCACATAATTTAAGCCAATGCAAATTATTTTTGATGGCCTCGCCACAGGAGATCCCAAACGAACAGAAGCGTCCACTTCCGGTAATGATGGATTTTCGTCTAAGGCTGTTTTTAATTTTTCCAATCCATTTTCTTCAAAAAATGCTTCATTGTAATCTGTAACAATTGAAGATACATCAAATCTTTTTTCACCAATTAAAATACCCGGTTTCTCTTTACCGGCTTCTCCAAAACGTATTAGTTTCATTTTTCTATTTTTATTTTATTACTACTTTTTTCCAATAAATGTTAGCCTAGCTATTTCATTGAAAAAATTCGTCCTGTAAATTAAACAATTTTATCCACTGATTTTAATAACAACCGCTTCTTGCTTAACCAAAGTTGTTCTTAAAGATTGGGGAATTGAAATTTTTATTTCTCCGCCATTATTTTTGCTGCTCAACTTTTGATTTGAAGCCAGTAGGCTAACTTTAATTTTTCCTTTTAACTTTGTCTTTACGATAATTTCAGAAGGCAATTCCTTCTCCTCTTTTGCAGGCATATAAATCGCATAAATCACATCATCCCCTTTTGCGGTATATGCCACTTTCCCATCAAGATAGGGTTCAATAGGCTTGGTTTCATATATGGCTTCTCCGTTTGCACCAAGCCATTTACCAACCTCTGCAAGATTTTGATACACTTTGGGCTCGAACTCCCCTTTGCCATTAGGCCCAATACCCAGAAGCAAATTACCTCCCTTTGCCACAATATTTACCAACAGTTGTACTATTTCCTTTGAGGATTTATAACTATCATTTGGAACCCATCCCCAGGCACCGCCCATCGTGATACAACTTTCCCAAGGTACCGGTAAAGCTTTTTCGGGCATTTTTTGTTCCGGTGTCAAATAGTTCTCGAATTCTCCTGCAACCCAACGATCAACAACAAGCATTCCCGGCTGTTTTTGGCGCGCTTTTTCGGCAATCAATTTCATATTAATATCCATATCATATGGGTATTTGCAATACTCTTCAATCCTTTTGGTTATGGATGACTTAGGCAATACCCAACACCCATCTAACCACAACATGTCAATTTTGCCATAATTTGTAGTTAATTCATTGATTTGGTTTTGAGTATATTCAACATAGCTTTTCCATCTTTCCGGAAATTTGGTAATGTCGTATGTTGGATTTCTATCTTTTGGAGGATAATAGGACCACCAAAAATTTTGTGTCGACCAGTCTGGTTTAGAGAAATAGACTCCAACACCTAAACCTTCTTTTCTGGTAGCATCCAATACATCTTTCAATATATCCGATTTTGGATTAGTAGAATAAGGCACACTTTTGTCCGTCACTTTAAAATCGGTATATTTTGAATCATACATACAGAAACCTTCATGATGTTTAGAGGTGAATATCATATATTTCGCCCCGGCATCTTTAAACATTTTAGCCCATTTCTTAGAGTCTAAATTGACTGGATTGAATTTTAATTTGGTGTTTCTGTAATCAGTGGCATATTTATAATAATCATCATATCCGTCTCGTGTAACCCAATCTTCCGGACATAAACCCCACGATTCAATTGTACCTAATTCAGAATATAACCCCATATGAATAATTATCCCGAATTTGTTCCCCTGCCAAGTTACCAGATTCTCTTTTACCTTTGGGTCTTTGGGCCATACATAAGTATCAACCTCTGTTTTATCAGCGGCCATACTAAAATCATTTTGTGCTTGAACACAAGATATCTTAGCAAAACAGCACACTATAAACAATAAAATCAGCTTTAAGTTCATCGTATTCCTTTTTAAATTTAATTAAAGTGTATTTCCAAAATCGTATCAATTGCATCTAACTGTACCCCATCCAAATATACAAACACTCCTTCTGGTTGCTGTTTGAATTTCAATGGTAATTTGCCATTGAACAAGGCGCACTTCGCAATTTTATTCTTCACTTTTGGAATAAAAATATAAGAGGATTGTTTAGGCGTTTTGATGATGTGTGCGTACCATATTTTGTCTTTGGCCGTAACCACTCCCCATTCCTGCCCTTTCATAACAGCTCCTCTGGTTCCATAAATACTTTGACCGTTTATTTTCATCCAATCCCCCATTTCTTTTAGGGTGGAAACAAATTCAGGCTGAATGGTTCCGTCAGGCATTGGACCAACATTCAACAGAAAATTAGCATTAAGGCTGGCTGCATTAACCATGTAATGTATTAAATCCTTAGTCGATTTGTATTTTTTATCTGTGATATTAAATCCCCAAGAATCATTCATGGTTTCGCAAGTTTCTAATGGCAACTGAGAAACGGATTGTCCACCGAAACCAGTTGAATTGCCTCCCGGCAAATCTTTTTCGAATGCTTGAAAATCTTCTCCAGGCAAAGGCGTTAAATGATGGTTGTTTGAAATCAAACATTGTGGCTGTAAAGAGTGAATGAGTTTATAAATTTCATCGTAGTGCCAGTTTACTTTCGATTGCAACGCTTTATCATGGTCATTATCCAATTGATCCCAATGTCCGTCAAACCAAATCCCGTCAATTTTCCCATAATTGGTCAACAACTCCGTCAATTGTGCTTTCATGAAACGGATGTAACTTTCCCAATCGCTCTTCTGTGTCCTGCCGGTTCCTTTTCCGGTTTTTCCCGTTTCGTATTGGTAATCGCTTCGGTACCAATCCAACAAGGAATAATAACAAAACAATTTAATTCCTTCCTTATGACATTCATCCGCCAATTGTTTCAAGGCATCCTTTCCGTAAGGCGTATTGGTAATTTTCCAATCGGATTGTTTAGTGTCCCAATTGCTGAAACTATCATGATGACGGGTGATGAAAGTGATGTATTTCATACCGCCGGCCTTTGCTGTCGCCACCCATTTCTTGGCGTCAAAGTTTTGTGGATTAAAAATATTTATCAGGCGCCCATACTCTTTGACACCGATTTTCCTGTTATTCATTACCCATTCCCCATCTCCCAAAACGCTCGATGCGCCCCAATGGATGAACATTCCCAGTTTCATATCCTGGAATTCTTTCCTTGCCTCCAAGTTTTCAGCAGAGGGTGTATAAGTTTGCGCTTGTAAAGCCATTGTAGCCACACAGCTAAATAACAGGCTCGATAGTATTTTTTTCATATTGGTTATAGTTTTTTTTAAGGTTAATACTTTTAGTTTTTAAATTTTATTGCCACTTTACAACTTGGCTTTCTTTGATTTTGATAACTATTCTCAGCCATCCCTTTTCCGTTTGTGGCAAAACCTCAATCGTTAGATTTTCCTGCGATTTGTTATCGTAGTACATTCTTTTTTCCATCAGCCACGATGATATGATAAAACCCCGCTGGCCTTGAAGCATCCAAAATAGTTATTCTCAATTTTTCAGCTTGATATTTTTTATTTAATTTAATCGTAAGACATGCGCCTATCTCCTTTCCTTTATAAATTTCCTTCCATGATTTTCCGTCAAATACTTCAATGCTGAATTGACTGACACCAAAATTTCGGATAGAAGAAAAACCATCGCCTAAGTCTTTCATTTCAGCATATTCAAACAATGAAATGCAATTAAATAGTTTGTTCTTATCTAAACTAATTTCTATGGCAGATATAGCATCCTTAGCCAACCAATAACTTTCCATATCATAATCTACGGCATTATTAGCGTCCGAATCTTTTGCCGTATTATTTGCTACAACAGGCCTTTTGAGCGCACTATTTTTTGGACCTGCCGGCAAAGGTTTTTTCCCCTTTCTAATACCTAGCCTATCCGCAAGCTCAAATAAACGTTGTTGTTCATTCTCCCGAAGTCTACCAGTTTGGTCGGGTGGAACATTTAACAACATCACATTATCATTTGCTGTACACCAGTAAAACAATTGTTCTAATTCATCCAACGGTCTTGCAGGTAAAATATCTTTTTTCTGAAACCAGTTCCATCTGTCAGAAATACAAAGAGTATGTTCAAAAGGCAAATAACGCAATTGACCTCCATAATTGTATAATTTAGGGTCATCGTAACGGGCAAGATTAGGGTCTTTGGTTCTAAAATCAACCGGCCAAAATCGAATAATATCGCCTTGTTGAAAATTTCTAGGCTGACCGATTCCATTGGCGTTTTCTTTGCCAACACCAATTGTATGGTTCACCGTAACGGCACAATCGGGTTGTAATTTTTTTATCAGGGAATACACGCCTAGAATATCCCAGTCTTCGGCTTTTCTATCCCAAGCTCCATCAAACCATATTTCACAAATTGGACCGTTGTTGGAAAGCAATTCTGTCAACTGTCCTTTCATGAAACTAATATATTTTTGAGGGTCTTTGTCTTTATACGATGATTCATGCCTATCCCATAAAGAATAGTACAAACCCAACTTAACACCATATTTTTTACAAGCTGTAGCAACTGCCTTTATTACATCCGTTTTTACTGGCGATGCTGCCACATCATAGTCAGTGTATTTACTATCCCATAAGCAAAAACCATCATGATGTTTGGTAACTAATACAATATGTCTGAACCCTGCTTCTTTAGCTGTGGCAACCCATTGGTCAGGATCTAAATCAGTAGGATTGTAAGTTGATGCAGGCAAGTTGCCATCACTCCATTCAACTTGATTAAATGTGTTCACCCCAAAATGTATGAACATGCCGTATCCACGGTTAATAATTTGCTTTTGCAATGGAGATGGTGATAGCGTTCCCATATCCTTTTCTGATTTCGAAGAAGTTATATTTTGCGATTGTACGACTTGCATCCAACCACAAATAAATAACAAACTCAATAATAATTTTCTCATATTGGTCATAGTTTTTTTAAGGTTATTTTTTAAAAAAATTAGGCGTGTAATTTAATCCTCTTCCTTTATGGCTTGAATTTGTGTTTCCGATAAAATTTGATTGAATACTTTCAAATCTTTCATTTTTCCAATAAAAGAATTGTTGCTGTCTCCAATTGTATTTAGAGGAAAGAACAGCGTTTTCATAACCCAAATCGAATCGTTTTTATAGCCTGTTGGGATTTTTTCCCTAGTGAGCTTTTTAACCAATTCTCCGTTCAGATATAATGTCGTTGAGTTATTATCACCCGAAATCGCAATGGTGCTCCATACATTTTGAGGAATAGCAACACCAAAATCATAATCCTTTCCTTCGTGAGAAAAACCAAGATTAGATGTATTACCCTGTTTTAGTTTTACTATCGCATGATTCGATTGAAAAAGGACTGCATTAGCAGCATTATTTTCCGAAGGATTTATTTTAAAACTAACCGTATAATTATATCCAATTTCATTGTACGGAAGTTTCACATAACTATTACTGTTCTTAAGACTTAATACTTTTCTGTTTCCCTCGGTTACATAGCTTGCATGTTGCAGTTTTTTTATCTCATCATTGCCTTTCAGGGCAAAATTAACAACTAAAGAATCCTTACCGATAATTTTCCCTCTTAAATTCAGCCCCGGGCCTTCAGTTGTACCTTTGGCTTTACTGGAAAACTCATCAAAATTTACCGTCGTATCTGTACCAGTCCACATTTTTTCACTCAACACTTGAATTGCCGGAAACACTCTGTCGGTAACATCCTGAGCGGTAATTCCATTTTTAGCAACATCATTCCATACAGCAAACATGCCACCTCTAATAAAGGGATCCCCCATCTTGAAAACCACATCGCCAATGACTACCGGCTCCCATTTATCATATAAAGATTTTAGGTTTAAATAATCGTAGTAATAGCCTGCCGCGGGTACAATATAAAGTAAACCGTCGGGCGTGCTGATAAGGGGATAACCCAATTCCTTCATTTTCAAGGGATCTGCATAGCCGTTGTACCACGCATTCATGGTAACTCCTTTTGAGGTAACTGGAGTAATGCCTTCAGCATGCGTTAAAGCACCCCAAATTCGTACATCTTTACCAAAACTTTGCACGTATTTTATAAAATGATCGGTGAACTTTCTAAAAGGTTCTGCTTCTTTTTTATCGTATTCATCTGTTCCAATATGAACTTCTTTAAAACGAAACACCGGATTTTTTCCTTCCAGATATTCTTTAAATATGTTTTCTACAATGGTATAGGTTTCTGGATTTTTTATGTCCAAATGGTCTTTGCCAAATTCTTTACTTGCAATTTGCGGAAATGCTTTGGAGATAGCCAAGGAATGGGCAGGCACGTCAATCTCAGGAATAATATTTATTCCATAACTTTCGGCAAGCAATTGCAAATCAATAAACTCTTTCTTGGTATAAAATTCCTCTTTGGTAGGCAACTCTGGGTATTTCTCATTCTCCAGCCTAAACCCACTATACGTACTATCCCAGTCATTATTGAAATGTTTTACAAAAGCATTATCGCTAAGATGCAACTGAAAGTCACCCATCTTATAATAGGACATCATCTTTACATAATCACGTAAAAAATCAATTTTGAAATATTTTCTTCCCACATCCAGCAGAAAACCTCTTACCTCATATTTAGGATAATCCCTTGAAATTCCCTTAGCCAAAGAACGGTGCTGCACATCCTTATCCAATATTTGCAAAATAGTACGCGTTCCCCAAAAAGCTCCTTTATATTCGGCCGCATGGATAGAAACATAATCTTTGATCGAAAGAGAATAACCTTCCGTTCCCAATTCTTCTTTATTGCCATTTAACGAGATAAAAATATCACCGGCTTTGGGAGTACCCGCAAGAACAACTGGTTTTATTTTGCATTGTTCAACCAGATCATTTTGAAAAACTTTTGCAGCCTGCATCAGGACCGATGCATATTTTGCATCCACCACAATTCTTGATTTAGCTGTCAATACAAAATTGCCTTTATCTCCATACCACTCTCTCAATGAAGGGATCACAAAGGGTTTTATATTCTCTCCTTGATCTTTATAGGTTCCTTCTACCTTTACAGAATAGGGGATCTCGATAGAGGAGCCATCATTTATTTTAATTGCTTTGAACAACAAATTAACCGTCATATTATTTAACGGAGTAAAAATGGTTCCCGATTTGGTTATTGTCGAAAGATTATCCGATCCTATTAGTTGCACGCTATATCCTTCAGGACTAGCCGGCATCTTATAAGTTGAAGTCCCTTTTGAAATGAAGGATTCCATCACCACTTTTTCTGCCAAGTAAATCGAGTCCGACTTCGTCATTTTGGATTGTGTAAATCCATGCATTGACACCAAAAGAAAACCCATCAAAACCAAATGTTGTTTGTAATTCGCAATCATTATTATTTTTTTTCTTTGTTAAAATACAATCCGATTTCCGCCAATGCCGGCTGTAATCTGGCTGATACAATACGTAACCTTACTTTAGATGTGGTTACAGTCGGAAACTCCAACAAACGTTTGAATCCAATAGTAGTTCCTTCGGTTGCCTTTTTCCATTCCTTCTTATCCCAATATTCAAGCACAAATTTTTCCACTCTTTGCCCAATGCGAATGTTTTCCTGAAGCATTAAAACATTAAATGTTTTTTCCCCATTCAAATTCATTTCGACTACATTATCATTCCCTTTCATAGAAAATGAAAGATGTGTAGCATCATTGCTATCCAACAAGGTTTTTATTTTTTTAACAGAACCAACAGGTTTTGCGTCTTTCAGAAAATTCACTTTGAATATAGTATCCAATTTTTCTTTCCAGGTTTTTAAGGCAGCTATGTCAAAATCAGTAAGCAATCCTCTTTTATCTGGTGGAATATTCAATAACAAGACTCCGTTTCTTCCTACCGAATGAAAATAAATCTCTTTCAGATATTCTGGTGTTTTTACTTTTTTATCTTCCGATTCATGATAAAACCAACCCGGACGGATCGATACATCTGTTTCGGCAGGATACCATTTTAAGGCATCTCCATCTCTTAATTGACTGCGACTTCCGAGAACATTGCCCATCATATCTCCAGCGGGCGGTGCATCTACTTTGGTTTGTGAACCTTCGTTTGAATTATTCTTTTTCCCAACCGGCACCACACTCCATTCTTCCTCACGGCCATGTCCGCTCTCAGTTCCTACCCAACGCACGTCAGGACCCGAGACTGCAATAACCGCTTGTGGTTGTAATTTTCGAATATGGGCATACCATCTTTCAAAATCATATACCTGTTTCTTGCCGTTAGGGCCTTCTCCATTGGCTCCATCAAACCAAACCTCATCAACTTTCCCATATTGGGTAAGCAATTCCGTTAACTGATTGATAAAAAAATCATTGTAAGCCTCCGTTCCATAGGAAGCATTATTTCTGTCCCAAGGTGATAAATACACCCCAAAACCCACACCCAATTCTTTACAGGCATCGGCCACCTCTTTTACAACATCTCCTTTTCCATCTTTCCAAGGGCTATTTTTTACAGAATGTTCCGTGAATTTACTTGGCCACAAACAAAACCCATCGTGATGCTTTGCGGTAAGAATAACCTGTTTGATTCCCGCATCTTTACAGGCCTTTACCCATTGTTTTGCATTCAATGCGGTTGGGTTGAACAATTTCGGATCCTCTTTCCCATCTCCCCATTCGCGTCCGGTAAAGGTGTTGATACCAAAATGAAAAAATGCCGTTAGTTCTAAACGTTGCCAACGCAATTGCTGTGGTGATGGTGTAATGTTTGCCGCTATCTTTACCAAATCATCGTCTGACATTGACTTTGTTATAGGCACAAAATTTTTTGTTTGCGCAACACCTACTGTTGCAAGCATTGTCATTAAAAACACTAACGCTAATCTGTTTTTCATTTTATATTTTATTGAATTATTTAAAAATTAAAATTTTACTCAACAACATAAATAGTGGCACTTCTTGCTCCGTGTGCCCCAATTACCAAGGACTGTTCAATATCAGCTGTTTTTGATGGTCCGGCGATGAAAACCCCAAACCCTTCTTGTGCCACATCAATGCTATCATAAGCGTGATGCATCGTGGACACAATATCTTTTTTATCAATTACTACTATCAAATGCTGGCAAATAAAAGGCAATAACCTGTTTACCATTTGACTTTCATAGATCCATACCGCACCATTTTCGGCCACGCCAACGGTTCCCTTGATATATGCTCTTTCTACTTTTTCTAATTCCGATGCCGTAAATGAAGCCACTTGATCATCAACAGCACCCAAAGCCGCTATGGCATTAACAACAAAATTGCCACTTGCTTTATCAGCAATTAATTTATTTTTTAATTCCGTTATGTTCTGTACCAATTCCACTTTTCCTCCAATGCTTTCCAGCACTGTTTTAAACTGCGCATAAACATCCTCATAACGAATTAGTACATTCTTATCAATCACAGGAAGCGCTACCAATTCCGGTTGATTAATCGCTATGGCATTTAATATTTTTTCTCTTGCACTCATGCTTAGCTGTGGCTTTATTTTTTGTTCGTTTTCCCGTTTTTTAAATACCAATCCCGGAATGATTCCTTTGGTGGTTCAGGCATTTCTCTTTGTTTGTACCACGCATTCAATTTATTGTTTGCCACAAAAGGAACTATTCGCATCATCCATCTTCCCATTTTTCCTGCAAAACGATACACTTTTGGTTTTGACAATAGAAAATCCATTCCCTTCATTCCTATTTTTTTGCTTGTGGCAACATAACCTTCGGCAACAATGACTTGTCTCCATTTCCATAGCTGCTCATGGATATTGATTTTCACGGGACAAACATTAGTGCAACTACCACATAAGGTTGATGCAAATGGCAAATCAGCATTGGCTTTCATATCCAAATTTGGATTCAGAATAGCACCAATAGGACCCGCCACGGCGGTATGGTAACTATGCCCTCCGCTACGACGGTACACCGGGCAAGTGTTGAAACAAGCGGCACAACGGATGCATTTTAATGAATTCCTGAAATCTTCCCGACCCAACTGTCGGCTACGACCGTTATCAACTAGTACAATATGCATTTCCTGATTGGGTCTGGGTTTATGAAAATGGCTAGAATAAGTCGTGATAGGTTGTCCGGTGGCACTTCGTGCCAATAAACGTAAGAATATCGAAAGATGTTCTGCCTTTGGAATAATTTTTTCAAAACCCATGCAGGCAATATGTACGGGAGCTGTATGTGCACCCATATCGGCATTTCCTTCATTGGTGCAAACCACAAAACCTCCCGTTTCGGCAACAGCAAAATTGACACCGGTAATCGCTAACTCGGATTGAATAAACTTATCCCGTAAATGTTGTCTGGCAGCTTCGGTTAAATATTGTGGATCGTTATTTCCTTTTTCTGTTCCAAGATGCTCGTGAAAAGTCGCGCTTACATCTTCTTTTTTTAAGTGAATAGCCGGCAATACAATATGACTGGGCGGTTCCTTTCTGAATTGAACAATCCGTTCCCCCAGATCCGTATCGACCACCTCAATACCATGCTCCTGTAAATATTCATTCAGATGACATTCTTCGGTGAGCATGCTTTTGCTCTTCACAATTTTTTGAATATTGTGTTTGCGGATAATCTCGTGGATAATTTTATTGTGCTCGTCTCCATCAGCTGCCCAATGCACTTTTATTTCATTGGCAACAGCCTTTTCTTCAAATTCTTTTAAATAATTATAAAGATTGGAGAGCGTGTGGTTTTTTATCTGTGAACCCCATTCCCTTAGTTTCTCCCATTCCGGCAAACCATGCGCGGCCTTGTCCCGCTTCTCACGAACAAACCACAGGGTTTCGTCGTGCCAGTTGGTTCTAGGCTCGTCAGCTATAAATTTTTCCGCTAATGCAGCATGAGTTGTTTTCATCGTTTTTTCCTCTCCCCGGCCCTCTCCGAAGGAGAGGGAGACTTGACGGAGTTTTATTCGTTTACTTATTCTCTTTTCTTTATTCTCTAACCTTTAACTTCCTAACTATAATTTATAGAGAACTATTCAATATCTCAGCAATATGAATGGTTTTTACTTTGCTCCCTTGTCGTTTCAGAATTCCTTCCAAGTGCATCAGGCAACTGGTATCACCACCTGTGATATATTCAATTTCATTTGCATCATGTTCTTTGATCCTATCCTTGCCCATCTTTACACTCACGGCTTCTTCGAATACACAAAAAGTCCCACCAAAACCACAGCATTCATCGTTGCGTTTTGGCTTAGTCAACTGTATGCCTTTTACCATCGACAACAATTGGTCTGGTTTTGAAAATTCTGGCAACATCCTTTCCGACATTGAAGAAAGTTGTAATCCTCTCTGACCATGACAACTGTTGTGTAAACCTACTTTGTATGGGAAACTGGCATCGATGCTTTCCACTTTCAAAATATCAGTCAAAAACTCGGTGAGCTCATAAATTCCGATACGTATTTTTTGAGCCACTTCAGGACGCTTCTCATCCCGTAAATGTTCTTTTACGTGCAACACGCAACTGCCTGAAGGAGCCACTATATAATCAAACCCTGAAAAATTATCAACAAAATTGATATCACAGCCTTTGCTTAAACTTGCAAAACCACTATTGGCCATAGGCTGTCCACAACAGGTTTGCTGTAACGGAAAAGTAACTTCACATTCCAATTTCTCTAATAGTTCCAAAGTAGCAATACCCACCTGTGGATAAAACTGATCTATATAGCAGGGTATGAATAAGGCTACTTTCATTAGTTATTTAATTTTATAAAACCACCATCAATAGGGTAATCAGAGCCCGTAATAAAACCGGATTCATCACTGCATAGAAATAAGGCCAAAGCGGCAATTTCTTCCGGTTTTCCCATACGTCCAATAGGTTGTGATTGAGATAACTTATCAAACATTTCGGCTTCCTTTCCCGGATAATTTTTGGAAATAAAACCATCTACAAACGGCGTATGTACTCTTGCCGGAGAAATAGAATTACAACGAATATTCTCGCCTATATAATCTTTGGCAACCGATAATGTCATCGCCATTACTGCCCCTTTGGCCGTAGAATAAGCAAATCGGTCCGGAATACCCACCCAAGCCGCAATGGATGCCATGTTTACGATAACTCCACCTCCGGAATGTCGCAATTGTGGTATGGCAGCATATAAACAATTGTAAACCCCTTTTACATTCACATTCATAATGCGGTCAAAGTCTGCTTCAGGAGTAGTATCTACTTTGCCAACATGCGCAATTCCAGCATTGTTTACAAGGATATGAATGTTCCCAATTTTTTCGAATGTCGCTAATACCTCTTGTTGATTGGCTACATTACAGGCATGCGAAAACACTTTCCCTCCATTAGCACTTATTTCATCCACTGCGCCTTTGGCACTTTCAGCTGTTAATTCCACAATATGCACTTCGGCACCTTGTTTTGCAAATAAAGCAGCAATTGCTTTTCCGATTCCGCTACCACCACCAGTGACTACGGCTATTTTATTTTGTAATGAAAACATTTTTTTTAGTTTAAAAGTTAGATATTGGAGTTAGGTGTTAGAAGTTAAAAGTTATAAGTTAAGAGTTAAGAGTTACAACTCATACCTCTTAACCTATATCATAATCTATAACTCATAACGCATAATTCCTACAAAGACACTCCTCGTTTCCACGGAATAAAATCATCTTGATTTAGTAACACCGCTTTCGGGATAATTTCGCCACTGGCCGCTTTAATACAATATTCCAAAATGTCTTCTCCCATTTCTTCAATGGTCTTTTCACCACTAATGACCGGACCACAATCAATATCAATGATATCGCTCATTTTTTTGGCTAACACAGAGTTAGTGGCCACTTTTATGACTGGACAAACAGGATTACCCGTTGGCGTCCCCAATCCCGTGGTAAATAAAATCAAAGTTGCTCCTGAGGCCGCTTGTCCTGTAGTAGCTTCTACATCGTTTCCGGGGGTACAAACTAAATTTAATCCCGGTTTTGCTGCTGGTTCCGTATAATCGAGTACATCTACCACAGGGGCTGTTCCGCCTTTTTTGGCAGCACCAGCGCTTTTTATGGCATCCGTAATCAATCCGTCTTTAATGTTTCCTGGTGACGGATTCATGTGAAAACCAGAACCTACTTTATGTGCCAAAGCATCGTAAGACTGCATAAGATCGATGAATTTTTTCGCCGACCCTTCGGTTGTGCAACGATCAATCAGATTCTGTTCCACTCCACACAATTCCGGAAATTCTGCCAGCAGTACTTTACCGCCCAAGGCCACCAACAAATCTGAAGTATAACCCACAGCCGGATTCGCTGAAACCCCGCTAAAACCGTCACTCCCACCACATTTAACGCCTAAACACAATTCGCTCAATGGCGCCGATGTTCTTTGCTGTTTGTTTATTTCTATCAGCCCTTCAAATGTTTTTTTAATGGCATCTGCCACCAATTGTTCTTCGCTTATCGATTGCTGTTGCTCAAAAACAAGTAATGGTTTGTCAAAAGAGGGGTTTTGTTTTTTGACATCGTCTATAAAGTTCTGCACTTGTAAATGCTGACAGCCTAAACTCAACAGCGTAATCCCCCCCACATTTGGGTGATTGGCATAAGAAGCCAACAACGAACTTAAGGTAGCGGAATCCTGACGCGTACCGCCACAACCTCCTTGGTGATTCAGAAATTTAATCCCATCAACATTTTTAAACACGCGATTCGTGCTGGAAGTTGGCGTAAGCTGCATGTCAACCGAATCAACATCTTCCCCTTTTTGGTAAGCTTCCAACAACTGATGCGTATACTGAGTGTACTTATCGGTCACTGAATAGCCTAATTCGTTATGCAGGGCTTCCTTTATTACATCAAGGTTTCGGTTTTCGCAAAATACCGTTGGTACAAACAGCCAATAATTGGCAGTTCCTACACGGCCGTCTTTTCTTTTATATCCTTTAAAAGTTCTGTCTTTATATTTGGAAACATCAGGTGCCTGCCATGCAAAATCAACATGACGATAGCCATAAGGTTCAGCAGCATGCTTCAGATTTGCCGTTGTCATCAGGCTGCCTTTGGCAACATCATTCTGCACTTTACCCACCAAAACACCATACATAATCACTTCATCACCCAAACTTAAATCAGTTGTGTAAAATTTATGTTTTGCCTTAATGGCTTCCTGAAGAACATAAGTTTCTTCTCCAAAAACCACCTTTTCATCTTTTGCCAAATCGGTTAAAGCCACCAGTACATTATCCTCCGGGTGCATTTTAACCACCAATCTTTTAACTTCCTTTTCTAACATCTTATATAAATAGAATTATGCTTTATTTGTTTTATGTCCATTAAATGCAAACAACAGTATTACTGCAAAACAGCTTAAGGGAACTATATAACCATATTGAATATTACCTGTAATATCTGAAATCAGTCCTAATACTGGAGGCAATAATGCACCTCCAACAATAGACATCACGATTAATGATGATCCAATTTTAGTATTATGCCCCAGCCCGTCAATTCCCATAGAAAAGATAGTTGGAAACATGATACTCATAAAAAATGCAATGGCTATTAAAGTATAAACCACTACCATTCCTGTTCCCATTATAGCCAACAATGACAAAAGAATATTGATGGTCGCATACGCTATCAGTAATTTTCGTGGCTGGATGTATTGCATCAAAAAAGTTCCTGCAAAACGTCCTAACATGAATGCCAATCCGAAAAAACCTAAATATTTAGCTGCGGTATCCTCTTCAAGACCGGCTGTAGTGGTGGCCATTTTGATAAAAAAACTTCCCACGCAAACCTGCGCTCCCACATAAAAAAATTGGGCTAAAATCCCCCATCTTAGTTTCATCGATTTTAGGGCACCTCCAAAACTGGCTCCTTCGCTTCCTTCTTTATCTTCGTCTTTAACGTCCGGCATATTGGTAAAATAAAATACCACCGCCACTGCCAGAATAATCAAACCTAAAATAAGATACGGCATTTTAACGCTTGCCGCTTCTGAAGCCAAGTAAGTGTTTAATTCCGTTGACGACATACTTGCCATCTCTAATTCGGTCAAATTTTTACCTGATAAGATCATTGGTCCTACAACCGTTGGAGCTATAAAAGCAGCCAATCCGTTGAAAGACTGTGAAAAATTCAACCTTTTGGTTGCCGTTTCAGCCGGTCCCAATATGGTTACATACGGATTGGCAGCGGTTTCCAGAAATGTCAATCCACAGGCAATGACAAACAAAGCCCCCAGAAAATAGATATATTGCAATGAATTGGCCGCAGGCACAAATAAAATGGATCCGATACCAAACAAGACCAATCCAATCATGATCCCCGATTTATAACCATACTTCCGCATGATATAACCCGCAGGCAAAGCCATAACGAAATAAGCTATAAAAACAGAAGAGTCAATCAAGGACGATTGTAAATCCGAAAGATTGAATGCTTTTCTCAAATGAGGAATCAGAATAGGATCCAGATTGTGCACGAATCCCCAGAAAAAAAATAAACTTGTAACCAATATAAATGGTAATACCCAGCTTTTTTTTTCATTAGAAAATGCTTTATTTTGCAAAACCGACTCAGATGTTAATGCCATACTTATTATATTAAATTTATACTGTTTTGGAATTCGAAAGATATAATGACTAAAGTATATTTATTAATTCATTATTATCTTTGTTTAATTATTAATTATCTTTACACATAAATGAAAATTGAAAAAACAAAAATAACATCCTACCTAAACAGTTCCATTTCTGTTATTTCTCGTGAAGAATCGTTTTTTCAATCCCCATTCCATTCCCATCCTGAACTTGAATTAGTCTACATTAAAGAAAGTCACGGCAAAAGAATTGTCGGAAATTCTGTAGAACCTTTTGAGTCTGGCGATATGGTTTTTTTGGGTTCAGATATCCCTCATGTATGGCTTAATGACGAAATCTATTACCAAGGGATCAATAAGTTAAAAGCAAAAGCCATAGTAGTTTATTTTAATAAAGATTTATTTGGACCTACTTTTTATGAATTGAAAGAAACCCAAAAAATAAATACTCTTTTCAACCAAGGCGTTAGAGGTTTGTCTATATCCGGGAAAACGAATGAACTTATTGCAAAAAAACTAGAGAAACTAGTTAAAAAAAAGGACTTCGAAATTATCATTGGTCTTTTCGAGATATTGTCTATTCTTTCAGAAAGTACCGATCTCTCTTTTGTAAACAATGAGGCTTATACCACGGTAAATGATCAAACCAAAAAGGATCGTCTTTCGGACGTTTTTGAATATGTAAAAGAAAATTATAAGGAAGACATTTCACTTATTGCAATTGCAAAAATTGCCAATCTTACTCCAACTTCGTTTTGCAGAATGTTTAAATTAAAAACCAAAAAACATTTTGTGGAATACCTCAACGAAATTCGAGTTTCCAATGCCTGCAAATTTCTTATTGAAACCGATATGGGCATGTCTGAAATCGCTTATGAATGTGGTTACAAAACCGCTTCCAATTTCAATAAACTATTCAAAAAATTAACTGGAACCACTCCAAAAGAATACAAGAAAAATTCAGGAAACTAAGTATTCAAGGTTACTTAGTAAGTGTCTTAAAATTCAAATCTTGTATGAAATGATTTGTAAATTTCCTGTAAGGGTCATATTAGAGAACAAGTTAAGATGCTAGCTTTTTAAAGCTACCTTTAAAGTATTTAATTTTAATGTAATTAGGAGTTCGACAGCCATAACTTCAATTTTTTTTGATTACAACTTTTTTACTTTTAAAGTATTAAAATCATTTAATTTTTATTCCTACTTTTACATTCGTGAAATGGATTACAACTATAGTATCAATTTACCTAATAGCACTTTCTTGTTTGCCTTGCGCAGATATGGAAGTAAATAGTCCTGCACATGCTTTGACAGAACTTACGTCAAATAATGAGGAACATTCCCACGATAAAGAGAAAGATTCTTGTTCACCCTTTTGTTTTTGCAATTGTTGTGGCGCACAAATATTAAGTTATCAGCCAAGCATTTCTTTTAGTTTTTCAGTAGTTTCGGCTGTCATTACAATACAACTACCTACTTACAAATCCGTTTTTGCTTCCAGTTTCTACGGAAGCATTTGGCAACCGCCACAAATAGCATAATGATGTCCGTCCCGACACTTCGGGATTCGGGTTAAAAAGTTGTGGTTTTTCCACAGTATTTAAAGGACAATTAGTTGTCCCTTTTTCTCATTCATTATAATATAAAAATGTTAGATAAAATCATACAATTTAGTATAAAGAACAAGTTCATTATACTTTTATTTACCCTTGTACTTATAGCTTGGGGCAGTTATTCCCTTAAAAATTTACCGCTGGACGCACTACCCGATGTAACTAACAATCAGGTACAAATCATTACTACCGCCCCTACATTGGCCAGTCAGGAAGTAGAACAATTAATTACGTATCCACTGGAACAAGCTGTCAAAACAATTCCAAAAGTAATAGAGCTTTGTAGTATTTCTCGTTTCGGACTTTCAGTAGTTACAGTTGTTTTTAAAGATGAAGTGGATATTTATTGGGCAAGAGAACAAATTTTTCAACGTCTAAAGCAAGCTGAAGAAAACATCCCAAAATATGCAGGTTCACCAGAATTAGCACCTATAACAACCGGACTTGGAGAAATATATCAATACGACGTATATGCCAAAAAAGGCTATGAAGATAAATATGATGCAGTCCAATTAAGAACCATTCAGGACTGGATTATCATACCTCAATTGCAAGGGATTGAAGGCATTGCAGAAGTCAGTACATGGGGTGGAAAACTAAAACAATATGAAATTGCGGTAAATCCCAACACTTTAAATAGTCTGGGCGTAACCATAACTGAAATTTTTGATGCCTTAGAAAAAAACAATCAAAATACCGGAGGTGCATACATAGAAAAAGACCAATATGCCTATTTTATTCGAGGTGTTGGTATGGCTACCGGCATTAGAGATTTAGAAAATGTGGTAGTCAAAAACCGAAATGGTTCGCCAGTACTCGTGAGAGATGTAGCCACCGTAAATGAAGGAATATCATTAAGATACGGAGCTGCCACAAAAGACGGAAAAGGCGAAATTGTTTGTGGTTTAGCTTTAATGCTCAAAGGAGAAAACTCTAGTGCTGTAGTCGATCGGATTAATGAAAAAATGATCCAGATTAACAAAACATTACCCGAAGGGGTGGTTGCCGAAGCTTTTATCGACAGAGGAAAATTAGTCAATAGTGCCATCGGTACCGTTACTAAAAACTTGCTCGAAGGGGCCTTAATAGTGATTTTTGTATTGATCTTATTTCTTGGAAATCTTCGTGCCGGATTAATTGTTGCTTCTGTAATTCCGTTAGCAATGCTTTTTGCAGTGATACTGATGAATTATTTTGGCGTAAGCGGAAACCTGATGAGTTTGGGCGCCATCGATTTTGGGATCATTGTCGACGGCGCGGTAATCATTGTCGAAGCAACGATGCATCATTTGTATAAGAAAAAAAATAATGATAAATTAGAAATTAGCAATGGACAATTGGCAATTGGCAATGAAGGAAAATTACCAATTGCTTCTGAAAGAACTTTGCCTATTGTCAATTCAAAATATTCTCAGAAGCAAATGGATAGCGAAGTTTATAAATCGGCTTCAAAAATCAGGAACAGTGCCGCTTTTGGAGAAATTATAATTTTGATCGTTTACCTGCCCATTTTAGCATTAGTGGGTACCGAAGGAAAAATGTTCAAACCGATGGCAATGACCGTAGGCTTTGCAGTAATTGGAGCATTTATTTTGTCATTGACTTATGTGCCAATGATGAGCGCGATGTTTTTATCAAAAAACACCGAACATGAACCCAATTTTAGTGACAAAATGATGGCTTGGTTTGAAAAAATATACGCTCCATTTTTAGATAAAGCGTTACAATTTAAGAAAGCCGTTTTAGCGATTGCTTTAGGGCTGTTTGTACTGGCTATTGTTATCTTTCAAAATATGGGAGGCGAATTTATCCCCACCATCGAAGAAGGTGATTTAGCCATTAATGCCACTATTATGACTGGAAGTTCGCTTTCGCAAATGGTAAAAACCACTACGGAATACGAAAAAATCCTAAAAGCAAAATTCCCCGAAATAAAAACAATAGTAACAAAAATTGGTAGTGGGGAAATCCCAACCGATCCAATGCCTATTGAAAGTGGTGATTTAATTATTGTGCTTAAAGACAAAAGCGAATGGACTTCTGCCGACAATTGGGAAGATTTAGCCAATTTGATGAAGTCAGCAATGGAAGCCATTCCTGGTGCAACAATAGAAATTTCGCAACCCATTCAAATGCGTTTCAATGAATTAATGACAGGAAGCCGAAGTGATATTGCTATTAAGATTTTTGGAGATGACTTGGAAGTTTTAGATACAAAGGCGACGGAACTTATTTCGAAAGTTAATAGTATAGAAGGTATTGGGGATTTGAAAGCGGATAAAGTAACGGGGTTACCTCAAATAACGGTAAAATATGATTACAGCAAAATCGCTTTATATGGTCTAAACATTTCGGATATAAACCAAATTATTCGTTCTTCTTTTGCAGGGGAAACAGCCGGAAAAATTTATGAAGAAAGCAAGCGATTTGATATAGTCGTTCGCATGGATGCAGCCAACAGAACGGATATTACCGATGTTAGCAATTTATTTATTCCGTTGCCAAACGGGCAACAAGTACCGCTTTCACAAGTAGCCACAATCGATTATGAACAAGGTCCGGTGCAAGTGAGCCGTGAAGATGGTAAACGAAGAATTACAATTGGATTAAATGTTCGTGGTCGTGATATCAAAAGTGTAGTCGAAGAAATTCAACAAAAACTAGATACAGATTTTAAGCTTCCTGCGGGTTATTATGTTACTTATGGTGGTCAGTTCGAAAACTTGATTGAAGCAACAAAAAGACTCTCAGTAGCCTTACCTATTGCTTTGGGATTAATTTTAGTATTGTTATTTTTTACCTTCAATAGTTTCAAACAAGCAGGATTAATTTTTACAGCCATTCCATTATCAGCTATTGGTGGCGTATTTGCTTTGTGGTTGCGAGGCATGCCATTTAGTATTTCGGCAGGAATTGGCTTTATTGCTTTGTTTGGAATCGCAGTATTAAACGGAATTGTATTGATTTCTTATTTCAACCAACTTAAAGCGGAAGGAATAACCGACCCCTTACAACGTGTTTTAATAGGAACAAAAGTAAGACTTCGACCTGTTTTAATGACTGCTGCGGTTGCCTCGTTAGGATTTTTACCTATGGCTTTATCCACCAGTGGCGGTGCCGAAGTCCAAAAACCATTAGCCACTGTTGTTATTGGCGGATTATTTTCGGCAACATTATTAACGCTAATTGTTTTACCGATTTTGTATTTATTATTTGAAAAATTTAGCAATAAGCAATTTGAAACAAGCAATTTGAAATAAGCAATTTGGAATAAATAATTAGTTTTTACTGATAGAGATTCCAAGGGTTATTATAATTAAAAAAAACAATAAAAAAATGAGTGTATATAGTTTTAAAGAGACAACAGTTTTTAAAAAATCGTTTTCGTTAGCAATGCAAGTTTTTGAAATAAGTAAATTATTTCCAAAAGAAGAAAAATATTCTTTAACTGACCAAGTACATCGAAGTTCAAGAAGTGTATCTGCAAACCTTGCTGAAGCCTACCGCAAAAAAAGATATCCGGCACATTTCATATCAAAATTAACCGATTGCGATGCTAAAAATTCTGAAACAGGAGTTTGGATTGAGTTTGCATTTGCGTGTGAGTATATAAATGTTGAAATAAAACAAAATCTTATTTCTCAAAATGAAGAAGTTGGAAAATTATTATTTCATATGATAAACAATCCTGAAAAATATTAAGCAATGAAAAAATATAAAAAAACTGGCAATTGGCAATATGCAATGTGCAAAATTGCCAATTACCCCCGAAGAAGATTTGCTAATTACCCATTGCCCATTTCTTGCAAAGTAAATTTGCTTATTGCTAATTCCTTGCGAAGCAAATTTGCTTATTGTCTATTGTTTTTAACTTGCAATTTTGCTTATTGCCAATTGCCTATTTCTTTAGAAAAGGCTATCGAAATGGCTAAATCAAACAATATCGATTTAAAAATTGCCGATGCAGCAATTGAAAAACAGACCGTTCTCAAAAAAACTGCTTTTCAAGCTGATCCTTTACAGATTCAGTATCAAGGTGGACAGTTTAACAGCAAGGACTACGACCATAATATTTCGGTACAACAATATTTTCCTGTCGGAAAAATTACCAAAGCCAATCGACAACTACAGGAAGAATTGGTCAAATTGGCCGAAAAGCGTAAAGCATTATCGGAATATGAAATAGAGAAAGCCGTAACACTATCCTATTATCAATATTTATTTGGTGTTTCAATTCAAAAATTAAACAATGAATTGAACGTTATTTATACCAAATTCCTCAAAAATGCAACCCTTCGTTTCAATACTGGCGAAAGTGGAAATATCGAGGTCATTAGTGCAAAAGCAAAGGTTAAAGAAATTGAAACCCAAAAAGTACAATTAGAATATAACTTGGCTATTTATCAAAAACAATTACAGTTTTTTGTTCAAACGGAACTAAATATTATTCCGGACAGTGGAACACCAGTCCAGTTTTCATCCCTAACGGATACGAATAAATCAAAAGCCGAAAGTTTAGTGACCGAGTATTATCAACAACAAATTTCGGTGTACCAAAAAGAAGCAAATACATTTAAAGCACAAAGAACGCCAAAATTAGGATTGGGTTATTTTGCGCAAACAATTGATACAAAATCCTATTTTCAAGGATTTACGGCAGGTTTACAAATTCCATTGTTTGGTGGTGTGAATACCGCTAAAGCCAAAGCATCAGCAATTAGTATTTCGCAATCGCAATTAGAATTAGATAAAAACAAACTTTCGTTACGATTACAAATGCAGGAATTGCAAAACGAGTTTGAAAAGCAACAAAAAGGATTAGAATATTACCAGAATGAAGGTCTGCAGTATGCCGAACAAATTATTACAACGGCTCAAAAAAGTTATGCCAACGGTGATATGACGTATTGGACTTACATTAGTTTTCTAAACCAGGCAATTGATATTAAAAAGCAACATGCTGAAACGCTAAACTCATTCAATCAAAGTGCTATTCAGCTGCAATTCCCATCCATTTCTAACAATTAATAATCTAAAAAATGAAAAATATAAAAAAAATATTTGCTTATTGCCTATTGCTTATTGCCTTCTGCTTAATAGTAACCTCTTGTAACGATAAAAAAACGGAAGAAACAAAAGAAGAAGAAAAATCCGAAAATGAAGTCGCTTTAACAGCAACACAATTCAAAACAGTCGGCGTTCAATATGGTATTGTGGAAAATCGCAATTTAAATACAGTCATAAAAGCCAACGGCTATACTACAGTTCCGCCACAGAATGCAGCTAATATTTCAACCTTAATTAGTGGTGTTGTAAAAGATATTTATATACTGGAAGGCACTTTTGTAAACAAAGGAAAAGTACTCGCCACCATACAAAATCTTGATATTGTTGAAATGCAGGAAGATTATAAATCGGCAACAGCCACTATAGAATATTTGCAATTAGAGTTCAATCGTCAAAAAACATTAAGCGATGAAAACGTAAATCCCCGAAAAGTATTTCAAGAAGTAAAATCAAAATTAGCTGTTGAGAGAGCCAGAGCGCAAGCCGCTAAAACCAAATTAGCCGCATTGAATGTAAGCCCAAACAACAGCAGTTCTTTAGTGCCAATTGTATCGCCAATTAGCGGTTACGTCGGAAAAATCAACATATCAAAAGGAGCATTTGCTGCTACTGGAATTACACTTTTTGAAGTAGTCGATAACAGCCAAATGCACTTGGATTTGAATGTATATGAAAAAGATTTAGGTACTATTTCAGTAGGTCAGGAAATAGATTTTGTTTTAACCAACCAATCGAATAAATCGATCAAAGGAAAAATATTCGGCATCAATAAATCGTTTTCTAATGAGAGTAAAACCGTAGCGGTGCATGCTAAAATTAATCCGGGCGATGCCAAGGGTTTAATTTCCGGAATGTATGTTTCGGCTAATATCAACATTCACAATACAACGGTTCCTTCCTTGCCAAAAGAGGCAATTGTAAAAAATGGTGATAAATATTTTATCTTTATTCAGGAAGAAAATCACGAAGAATCAAAAAGCAATAAGCAAAAGGCAATTGACAAAGAAGAAGGGGAAGAAGAGCACAACGAAATACATTTTAAAGCCATTGAAGTAATACCGGGCACAACTGATTTAGGCTACACCGAAGTCAAATTTGTAGCGGAAATTCCTGCCGATGCAAAAATTGTGGTAAAAGGAGCATTCTATCTATTATCTGCTATGAAAGGCGGAGGCGGACACGAACATTAACATAAATTTTAAAAACACTAAAAATGAGAAAATTATTAAAAACAACAATCCTGCTAATCGCCGTATTCTTTATTTCAAATACGGCTGTGGCCCAAAAAAACAATCAAAAAGCGGTGATAAAAACAGTTTTGAATTGCGATCATTGCAAGGAATGTGAAACTTGCGGCTTAAAATTCAAAACAGAAATGCTGAAAATCAAAGGGGTGAAAATGTATGAACTCGATGATAAAGCAATGGCATTTACAGTATATTTTAATCCTAAAAAGACCACTTTGCAAACCATAAAAGTGGCCATTTCAAAATTAGGCTATGATGCCGACGAAGTAAAAGCAGATCCTGCAGGATATGAAAAATTAGACGACTGTTGTAAAGCCTAAAAATGAAAGTGTAAACGAATTAAATAGCAAAGAATATGGAACATCAGCATAAATACGATAACGAAGGTAAACAACTGTGTTGCACATTAGAGGAAAAAATTAATCAAAAAAATGAAAATCATTCCCACGATGACGGTCACGACCACGACCATTCAAGCGGAAATGAAAGTACTTTCAAAATGTTTCTTCCGGCACTAATAAGCTTTGCTTTATTACTTATAGCGATTGCATTCGACAACTATTTAGCGCAAACTTGGTTTACAGGTTGGACAAGGATAATTTGGTATGTAGTTGCCTATTTTCCGGTAGGCTTCCCTGTTTTAAAAGAAGCATTGGAAAGCATTCGCAAAGGAGAAGTGTTTTCGGAATTTTTATTGATGAGTATTGCTACCATTGGCGCATTCGCTATTGGCGAATATCCTGAAGGTGTTGCGGTTATGCTTTTTTATGCCGTTGGAGAAGTGTTTCAAACCTTGGCAGTTCAAAGAGCAAAAACAAACATCAAATTATTATTAGACCAAAGACCTGATGAAGCAACAGTAATGAATGGAGAAAATGCGACTATAAAAAAAGCATCCGAAATCACCATTGGAGAAATTATTCAATTAAAACCAGGAGAAAAATTAGCATTAGACGGAAAACTACTTTCTGATACGGCTTCGTTCAACACCGCAGCGCTAACAGGAGAAAGCAAACCAGATACCAAACAAAAAGACGAAACCGTTCTTGCCGGAATGATTAATCTGAATACGGTTGTTCTGGTCGAAGTGACAACTGCCTACACCGATAGTAAATTATCTAAAATTTTAGAAATGGTGCAGGAAGCAACAGCCAAAAAAGCACCAACCGAATTATTCATTAGAAAATTTGCTAAAATATATACGCCAGTAGTCGTGTTTCTGGCAATCGGAATTTGTTTGCTTCCAATGCTATTTGTCGAAAACTACAATTTCAATGATTGGTTGTACAGAGCCTTAATTTTTCTGGTTATCTCCTGCCCTTGCGCCTTGGTTATTTCTATTCCATTAGGCTATTTTGGCGGAATTGGCGCAGCGAGTAAAAATGGGATTTTATTCAAAGGATCTAATTTTCTGGATCTAATGGCATCCATTCAAGTGGTGGTTATGGACAAAACAGGAACGCTGACCAAAGGTGTTTTCAAAGTTCAAAAAGTGGTTGCTGTGGATATTCCGGAAGCCGACTTAGTAAAATACACAGCCGCGCTCGAAACCAAATCGACCCATCCCGTTGGGAATGCTATTATTGAATATGCAAAAGGGGCAGAGAAAAATGCAACCGTTACTGATGTAGAAGAAATTGCAGGTCATGGTCTTAAAGGAAAAGTGGACGGAAATGAAATCTTGGCAGGAAACGTCAAATTGATGAAAAAATTCAATATCAGTTATGATGTCGAAATCAATAATTCACCTTTCACGATTATCGTCATTGCAATCAATCAAAAATATGCAGGGTATTTTTTAATTGCCGATGAAATCAAAGAAGATGCAAAAGAAGCGATTCAGAGTTTGCATAAAATAAACGTAAAAACTGTAATGCTTTCAGGCGATAAACAAGCCGTTGTAGATGCAGTGGCAAAAGAATTAGACATTGACCAAGCTTATGGTGATTTATTACCCGAAAACAAGGTAGAGAAAGTCGAGGAATTGAAATTACAAAACCTAAAAATTGCATTTGTTGGCGATGGTGTAAACGATGCACCAGTAGTTGCCCTTGCCGATGCCGGAATTGCAATGGGCGGTTTAGGAAGTGACGCCACTATTGAAACTGCGGACATTGTCATTCAAAACGACCAGCCTGTAAAGATTTTCACAGCCATAAACATTGGAAAACAAACCAAGAAAATAGTGTGGCAAAACATTACAATGGCATTTGTGGTTAAAGGCATTGTTTTAATTCTTGGAGCCGGAGGATTAGCCACCATGTGGGAAGCCGTCTTTGCCGATGTTGGTGTAGCTTTATTGGCGATTTTGAATGCGGTGAGAATACAGCGAATGAAGTTTTAAATCTGAGATATTATTGGGAGTACTTGAAGTCCTTCGGAAGATTGTTGGTCTTATCCAAAGAAACGAATTATTGTGTTAACTAAAAACAGCCTCTCCATAAGGAAAGACTATTTCATAGTCAAACTGGTTATTTATTCCATCGAAACAACAACAAATTCGCTGCGTCTGTTGGCTTGGTGTTCTGCTTCACTGCATTTCTCACCATCAGAACATGTATTTACCAATTGGCTTTCTCCATAGCCTT
>NZ_JBLVPV010000015.1:0-86655 GCF_048286775.1 Flavobacterium glycogeni | reverse complement strand
GATTGGATATTCTGGATATTAAGATTTACCTAATTCCTTACATTCTGTTCAGACTCTAAAAGATAAAAAAGAATGAGGACATTTCTATGTGTCAATATATTTCTTTGAACTATTTAGCGACATATGTTCTCTCATTCCTTTTCACTTCATTATTCAAATTTATTGACTTTTATAATTAAAGTCGATAACTTCGCAAACATAGGAGAAACATAGAATTTAATTTTTGATTTAAATCTGTTCCGAACAGTCGAAATCTAGGTGACATAGAAAAAAAGCCAATGCTTTTTTTTCTATTGTAAACTCTTATCTCCGTCAAAATTTATTTTTACAGGAATAAACACTATGTTTCTATGTGGTTTAAACTTTAATTTTAATGCGTTTGACGTGATAGAATATTGCTTATTACTTATTGCAAATTGCTTATTGCCTATTGTCTATTGTCTATTGCTTATTGCATATTGCATATTGCTTATTGCATATTGAATATTGCAAATTGCCTATTGTTTATTTGCCTATTAAAACGAAATCGCTAATGAAGTCGTCAAAAATAAATTGTCATTACTGGGTAAATTATCTTTCAAAAATACCGCATCCTTACTATTCAAATTTCTGGCTTCTACTCTGAACATTAAATTTTCAGTAACTAAATAGTCAAAGTTAGCCGAGAAACCATAGGTTTTAAATCCGTTTTCAGTTCCAGTCGCGATAATTACCCCTTTCTCATCTTGGTAATATTCGCCTCTTGCCGCCAGCTGAATTTTAGCGGTTGGTTTGTATTGCGCCATCAAAATTGGAGAAAACCAAATGTCATACTTGTCACTTTTATTGACTGATTGTTGCGAACCTATATCAAAACCAGCAATTACGCTTGTTTTTTCAGTCACTTTAAATTGTCCGTAAAAATTATTGAAATAACGCCATTTTCTATCATTATCCGGTTGTTCGTTCCCAATGTAAGTACTCCAATTCAATGCGATTGAAGACGATGGTTTGAAAGTCACTTGTGTTCCAAAAGCAGGTGTCTGATTGCCTTCAACTTTCTGGATGCGTTGCCAGCCGTTCAAATACATAGCCGCCAAATACCATTTTTCGCTTTTTGAAGTATATCCAATTTTAACTCCAGCTTCATAATACGGGGAATTATCCGCCAAAATACTTCTGGTCAAAGTCATACAATCTTTACCAATCGCACTTTCAAAACCAATATGCGAAGGCATAATTCCCGCATCTACCCAAAGGTTATGGGCTGTCGAAATTTTCACACCAATGTTCGCCTCATACACATTTTTTAATAAATCCTGTTCCGCTGCCAAATTATATTCAGCATAGGTTCCCGCCATAAGTGCAAAGTTTCCACGAATATTATCCTTTGCATAATTCACTTTTACTAAACCTAAATTCAGATTCAATTCATTATGCTTGTTATGACTGTAAATAAATCCCGGTCGTACATGATTATCCGGATTCCCAAAATCATAACTGTAATAAGTCTCAACATATCCCGAAAACGTGAAAGAACTTTTTGACTCTTCTTGAGCATTAACTGTTGTAAATCCGAAAGCTATTAAAGCTGTAACTATTATTTTTTTCATTTTGTTTGTCATTGCGAGGAACGAAGCAATCTCATCCTCATTATTTATATTAGGAGCTATCCCGATAGCTATCGGGACAGCTATCATTCCAATCTTTTTCCAACCCAATCAGGGTTTAAAACCCTGATTGGGTTATAAGGTCAAATATTATTATTTCAATTCATCCAAAGCCACATTCAATTCCAAAACATTTACCATTGAAGTTCCCGCTAATGTAGGTTTATTGATCTTATTTTCTACCAATGCTTTTACTTTTTCTTTAGATAAATTTCTAACTTTCGCCACACGTTTTACCTGAATCAGCGCCCCTTCTGGCGAAATATTCGGGTCTAAACCACTACCCGAAGCCGTCACCATATCCGATGGGATTTCTGATTTTTTCAAATACGGATGTACAATCAAAAACGTATCAATCCTTTTTTGAACCAAAGCCAAATAATCAGGATTACTTGCTGCTTTGTTGCTTCCCCCACTTCCCGCCGCATTATAATCCACCGTCGATGGTCTTCCCCAGAAATAATTAGACTTGTTAAATTTTTGTCCAATTTTTTGATACCCTACCACTTTTCCGTTTACGGAAACGGTCTCTCCTTTCCCTTTATTTGGGGCAAATTGTGCAATTCCATATATCGCCAAAGGATAAATGACTGCAAATAAAACGACCATTAGTAAGGTCAATTTTAATATTGAAAATATATTTTTCATTTTGTTTATTTTATAAACCTAACAGGTTTCAAAAACCTGTTAGGTTTGATTTTACATAAATAGTGCTACAACCAAATCGATTAATTTAATTCCGATAAAAGGAACAATCAACCCACCCAAACCATAAATCAACAGGTTTCGTTTCAATATGGCACTTGCTCCGATTGGTTTATAATCAACACCTCTTAGAGCCAGCGGGATCAATATCGGAATGATAATCGCATTAAAGATCACCGCCGATAAAATGGCACTTTCCGGACTATGCAAACGCATAATGTTTAATCCTTCCAAAGCTGGAATCGCTGTGATAAAGAGCGCAGGAACAATCGCAAAATACTTCGCTACGTCATTGGCAATCGAGAACGTGGTAAGCGTTCCTCTGGTCATCAGCAATTGTTTTCCTATTTCAATAACTTCAATCAATTTGGTTGGGTCATTGTCTAGATCGACCATGTTTCCTGCTTCTTTTGCAGCTTGCGTTCCACTGTTCATGGCAACACCAACATCAGCTTGTGCAAGAGCGGGTGCATCATTCGTTCCGTCACCCATCATTGCCACGAGTTTACCGTTTTGTTGCTCATTCTTGATGTAGTTCATCTTATCCTCAGGCTTGGCTTCGGCAATAAAATCATCGACACCGGCAGCTTCGGCAATAAATTTGGCAGTCAAAGGATTATCTCCGGTAACCATTACCGTTTTTACTCCCATTTTTCGCAAACGGTCAAAACGTTCTTTCATTCCTGTTTTGATGATATCTTGTAATTCGATAACTCCTTGAACTTCGTTGTTTTTTATAACTACTAATGGTGTTCCTCCTTTAGAAGAAATAGCTATTACTCGCTGAGCCGTATCGTCCGGAAAATCATTACCAGCTTGAACTGCTATGTTTTTTGCAGCATCTTGAGCCCCTTTTCTAATGTTGGTTCCGTCTCTTAAAACAACACCACTAGTTCTGGTTTCGGCAGTAAATTTGATTAAAGTAGCACCTTCAATAGACAGTTTCTGAGCAACTTCCAGTCCAGCCAATTCTACAATACTTTTTCCTTCTGGAGTATCATCTGCAAGTGAACTCAACACTGCTGACTTGATAAAATCTTCTTGTGAAATTCCTTTTGCAGGATAAAAATTAGTTGCTTTTCTGTTTCCAATAGTGATTGTTCCAGTTTTATCCAAAAGCAATACATCGATATCTCCAGCAGTTTCTACCGCTTTTCCTGATTTTGTAATTACATTGGCCCGCAACGCTCTATCCATTCCTGCAATTCCAATGGCAGAAAGTAAACCACCAATAGTCGTTGGAATTAAACATACAAATAGCGAAATGAAAGCTGCAATAGTAATTGGTGCATTTGCATAATCAGCAAACGGCTTCAAGGTAACGCAAACAATCACGAAGATTAAAGTAAACGCTGCTAACAAAATCGTTAATGCAATTTCGTTTGGTGTTTTCTGACGACTTGCCCCTTCTACCAAAGCAATCATTTTATCCAGAAAACTTTCGCCTGGTTCGTTAGTCACGATAACTTTAATTTTATCCGATAATACTTTTGTCCCTCCGGTAACCGATGATTTATCACCACCAGATTCACGAATTACAGGAGCACTTTCTCCAGTAATGGCACTTTCATCGATAGTAGCCAAACCTTCAATTATTTCACCGTCGGTAGCAATTAGATCACCTGCTTCACAAACGAAAACATCACCTTTCTTCAATTCAGAAGAACTGATATTTTTGATTTCGCCATTAGGTAAAACCTGTCTTGCTGGTGTTTCCTCACGTGTTTTTCTTAAACTGTCGGCTTGCGCTTTTCCACGGGCTTCGGCTATAGCTTCTGCAAAATTGGCAAACAAAAGCGTTGCTAACAAAATTAAGAATACAATGAAATTATAAACAAAACTACCTTGATCCTGTGCACCAAATAAAATGGCAATACACACAGCAAACATAATGGCAGTCCCGATTTCTACGGTAAGCATTACCGGATTTTTGAACATTATTTTCGGGTTAAGCTTCACAAAAGACTGCACTAAGGCATCTTTTACTTGCTTACTTTCAAATAATGAGTTGGATTTATTTTTAGTCATTTTTTATATTATTTTAATGTAAAGTACTCCGCTAAAGGTCCAAGTGCCAATGCTGGAAAGAAAGATAAAGCAGCAATAATCGCAATTACAGCAAAAACCATTACTCCAAAAATCGTAGTATCCGTTTTTAAAGTTCCTGCACTTTCTGGAATGTATTTTTTATTGGCTAATAGTCCTGCAATAGCCAATGGCCCGATAATAGGAAGGAAACGACTCAATAGCAACACAATTCCGGTGGTAATATTCCAAAATGGGTTGTTATCTCCTAAACCTTCAAAACCAGAACCATTATTGGCCGCACTCGAAGTATACTCGTATAACATTTCTGAAAATCCATGATGTCCGGGATTGTTCAGCCAGCCAGTTGCGTTTCCGCTAAACCAATAGCCCATTGCTGTATCATTCGCAGCAAAATAAGAAGCCAAAGCCGTTCCCGACAATATCAATAAAGGGTGAAGAATTGCAATAAAAGCAGCAATTTTCACTTCGCGGGCTTCAATTTTCTTTCCTAGAAATTCAGGTGTTCGTCCCACCATTAAACCCGAAATAAATACAGCGAGAATAATGAAAATATAGAAGTTCAGGAAACCAACTCCGCAACCGCCATAAAACGCATTGATCATCATGGCGAGTAATTCCATAGATCCAGAAACAGGCATCGAACTATCGTGCATACTATTGACAGATCCTGTAGAGATTACCGTTGTGGCAATACTCCAAAACCCAGTAACGGCAGGTCCAAAACGGACTTCTTTCCCTTCCATGGCACCAGTAGCTTGGGTAATTCCCATTCTTTCGATAGCAGGATTTCCGTTGAGTTCACTGATAACTGTTGGTATTACTAAAAGCAAGAAACCAACGGTCATTACACCAAAAATAACGTACGAGAATTTTCTTTTCTTTAAATAAAAACCCAAAGCAAAAATCATCGAAAAAGGGATAATCAATTGTGCCCAAAGTTCAACCGCATTGCTAAAATAAGTTGGGTTTTCTAAAGGATGGGCAGAGTTTGCTCCAAAAAACCCTCCTCCGTTGGTTCCTATATGCTTGATAGCAATAAATGCAGCTGCTGGTCCACGGGAAACTTCTACTGAATCGCCTTGTAAAGTAGTAATGGCATCTTTTCCTTCAAATGTCATTGGTGTACCGTTAAACAGCAGTGCCACAGCTACAATAGCAGAAAGAGGCAATAAAATACGAGTACAACTTTTGATGAAATAATTGTAAAAATTGCCTAATTTATCAGTAGTTCTTTCTTTCATTGCAGTAAAAACCATTGCTGCTGCTGCCATTCCGACACCGGCTGAAACAAATTGCAAGAACATTAAAAACATTTGCGACAAATAAGAAACTCCACTTTCACCTGAATAATGCTGTAAATTGCAATTTACCACAAACGAAATGGCAGTATTAAATGCCAAATCGGGTGACATAGATGGATTATTATCTGGATTTAAAGGCATTGAACCTTGAAACAATAAAATAAAAAAGCATAGAAAGAACCAAATCATATTGACACTCAAAAGTACTTTTAGATGTTGCTTCCAGTTCATTTCATCAGTTGCATTGATGCCGCTGATTTTAAAAATAAGTTTTTCAATTGGATTGAAAATCGGGTCAAGTAACGTTTTATCGTTTGAATAGATTTTAGCAATATATCTTCCCAAAGGAATTGCTAAAACTATCGAAACGATAAAAATACTGATGACACCAAATAACTCTGTATTCATATATTTAATTTTAGATTTTAGATTTTAGATTTCACTGTGACAATTCTAAATTCTAAAAAATTTATTTTTTAAAACTTTTCAGGTTTGATTAATACGTAAACCAAATAACCAAATACGGCAAGTGCGACGATAAATAGTGCTGTCATGATTTAGATTTTTTCAAAAAATTCGACGGATTTAAAACAAATCGCAAAAAGCAAAGCTCCTAATGCGAGTAAAAGAATAATGACTAACATAGATTTTTAGATTATTGGATTATTAGGCTTTTAGACAATCGATTAGCCTCATTATACTCCCGAAGCATTGATTTGTTTGATGTATTCTGCCTTCAACGATTTTGGAAACAGATTGGAAATACTGCAATGACGCAGTTCCATAAAAGAGGAAACCGAAAAAACATAGACATTCGAAATGGCAATCTTAGTTTCGTTGCTTCCTGTTTCGAATAATCGTTCAGCTAGTGCCAAACATTTTTTTGCCCGATTTATATTTCCAGTAATGATTGCCGTTTTAGTGATTTCGGCAAAGCGTTCTGCCTGTTTGTAAATCGTAGTGACTTGATTTTTCATAAGGATGATTTTTTATGTTCTTCATCGCTTATGCCAAAATGCATTCCAAGAAATTACAGCCGCACATAAAGCACCATCAATTAATGACTTATGTATTTTTCGTCAAAACATGGCATAAAAAAAGCCTATCATTTTGATAGGCTTTTCTCGTTTTGATACCCTTTTCAGGGTTCAAAACCCCGATAGGATATTATTATAAATTACTGAATATTATATTCGTCTAATTTCCGATAAAGTGTTGCAACTCCAATTTCTAATAAGCGTGCTGTCTCTGCTTTATTCCCTTTGGTGTAATTTAATACTTTTTGAATGTGGAGTTTTTCAATACTTTGCATCGAAAAAGCAGATATTATTTTAGTGCTTTTTTCAATTGGATGCTGCATTTCATAAGGTAAAATAGCAGCAGTAAGTATTTCTCCGTTTACCAAAATTACAGATCGCTCAATTATATTTTTTAATTCTCTGATATTTCCAGGCCAATGATAGGTTTCTAATTTATGAAGAAATTCGGCATCAATAGACAATGTTTGCTTGTTTGTTTTAGCTGAAAATTGTGCCACAAAATAATGTGCCAATGGAGCAATATCTTTTATTCTTTCCCGTAATGGCGGAATTGTAATCTCAAAAATATTCAACCTGAAATACAAGTCCGAACGAAAACGATGTTCTTCACTTTCGGTTTTCAAATTGCGATTGGTGGCAGCAATTAAACGAAAGTAAGATTTTTTTGGTGTGGAATCCCCAACAGGAATGTATTCGTTGGTTTCTAAAACACGTAACAATTTAGCTTGCAACTCTATTGGCATTTCACCGATTTCATCCAGAAATAAAGTTCCGCCATTCGCCTCTTCGATAAATCCTTTTTTGTCTTTTAAAGCTCCGGTGAAAGCGCCTTGTTTGTGTCCGAACAATTCGCTTTCCAGAATTTCCTTGCTGAAAGTACTGCAATTTAAAGCTACAAATGATTTCCCAACTCGGTTACTGTTTTCATGAATGGCTTGCGCAAAAACTTCTTTTCCGGTTCCGGTTTCTCCTGTCAAAAGCACGGTAGAATCTGTTTTGGATACTTTTTTGGCCAAATCAATTACTTGTTCCAATCCTTTAGATTTTCCAATGATAGTATCAAAGGAATATTTATCGGATATTCGTTTTTCGAGCTGTTTGACTTTTTTTAATAGTTGTACTTTTTCCAGTGCTTTGTATAACAACGGGATAATTTTATCATTGTCGTCGCCTTTAACGATATAATCAAAAGCTCCGTTTTTCATAGCTTGAACACCATCGGAAATTTTGCCGAAAGCGGTCAATAAAATGACTTCGGTCAAAGGAAAAGCAGTTTTTATTTTTTGAACAAAATCAACTCCGTTGCCATCGGGAAGTTTGACATCACAAAGTACAACATCAATATCATTATGTTCCAATTTCTTGAAACCTGATTTTAAATCGGATGCTTCGAGAACTTCAAAACCCTCAGATTTTACTATTCTTGCCAGAAGTCCACGAAGTTTTTCTTCGTCGTCAATAATGAGTATGTTTTTCAAAATGTTATAGATGAAATTTTAGATTACAAAATTACATTTTTTACTTCTTTAGAATGGATATATGTAATATAAATTTTACAGTTAAAATAACAGATAGCATCACAAAGTCGCAAGTCCTAAAGTTTTAAAATCATAAAGCCCAATATGTCTTAATTTTTTGATTTTAAGCTTTCACCAAATGGGTAATACAAAGCAAAAATAACTTTCTTGAAGACAACAAAATGTAGAACATTATCAAAGTTCATATAGAACTTGTTCTACAACTACAAAGAAAAACCCGCTCTGGGAGGAGCGGGTTTACTTAAAAAAATAATTATTTTTTCTTATTTAGAAAACTCTAAACCTTTTAATTTGTTCCAACCTCCACGAGTGAAATCAGGGATTTCAACAGGAGTTGAATTATTATCAAGAGAAATTTCCGTTAGTGGAACAAGACAAGACCATTCCGCCAAGTCATATACATCCATGTCAAGTGGAAGACCATTTTGTAGACAATAAATCAAACGGTAATCCATTATGAAGTCCATACCGCCGTGACCACCAACCTTTTTCGCTTTTTCTTCGATTCCTTTTACAATCGGATGTTTGTATTTTTCCATTAATGCTTTTTTCACGTCTTCAGGTACAAACTTGTGTGCACTTAAGTTTTCATGATTTGGAGCAATATCTGACCCAATTGCTTTTGAATCCAATGCATACCCCTCAACTGGATATTTGTTTGCAAAACCTTTTGTTCCGCTAACTTGATACATACGGCTGTAAGGACGAGGAGAAGTTACATCATGTTGAATATGAATCGTTTTTCCTTTTTCCGTACGAATCATGGTCATCGTATGATCCCCGTTTCTAAAATCTTTTACCTCTATTCCAGATTTTTCTTTAATATACGCCGGATTACCAACTGCTTTAGTATCCATAGAAACCAAATAATTCATCTTGTCACCACGGTGGATATTTAACGCTTGGCAAGCAGGTCCCATCCCGTGCGTTGGATAAATATCTCCACGGTGTTTTTTGTTATAATCCATACGCCAGTTGTTCCAATACTCTCCCCAGAAAGGTTGAAGTCCGTGGATATATGCCCCTTCTGTATGCATAATTTCGCCGAATAATCCTTGTTGAACCATATTCAATGTGGTCAATTCAAAGAAATCGTACACGCAATTCTCCAATTGCATGCAATGTTTACGTGTTTTTTCGGAGGTATTAATCAAGTCCCAAATTTCTTCCATGGTCATTGCCCCAGGAACTTCAATGGCTACATTTTTACCATCTTTCATGGCTTGAACACCAATTTTCGCATGGTTTTTCCAATCTGTTGCTACATATACAAGATCCACATTAGGAAGAGCAGTTACTTTTCTCCAGGCATTTTCATCCCCAAAAAACTCTTTTGCTTTAGGAAGTCCTGCTTTAGTAAGAATTTCATTTGCTGATTTAGTGTTGTTTTCCAACATATCACACAACGCAACAATCTCAACTCCCGGAATATGTGTCATTCGTTCTACTGCACCCGGACCACGCATACCTAAACCTATGAACGCAATACGAACAGTAGGAATTGGAGCTGTTGCAAGACGTAAAACATCTTTTTGTCCCTTAGCTCGAGCGGGAGCGGGAGTTTTAATCATTTGAGCCGATACATTTGCCCATCCTAGAAAAAGAAAGGAAATAAGTAGTAATTTAAAAATACTAGTTTTCATAATTTAATTTATTTATTAAAAAAAATGGAAGATAATCTCTTTGTTGATTATCTAATTTTAGGTTTATATATTTTTGATAGCATTTAATTTTTCAACGATTTGATTTAAGGTAATTTATTAAAATCTATATTAGGTCTATTATTGCTTAAAGGTCTTGTAAAAACACTTTGAGCTTTAGTAAAATTATTAAAAAAACCTCCATTTTTCAAATAGAATGATTCGTTATTTAATAAACCTCCTGAATAATCCATACGGTACCCTATAGTACCAGTATTGTCTGTTGTGAATTTTGCTGAGTTTATCTCTGTCCAATTTCCGGTATCATCACAATACCATTGATTATTGAATAATACTTCGCGAGACTTGTTCCCTTGCTCCGGAGAAAAATTTTCTAAAAACGAATGAAATCGTTTTAGATAAGTACTTGTTTCCGGACGGTTAAAGCTGGCGATTAATTGCCATTTGTTTAATTCGGGTGCAAAAAAGTAAGCGGTATAGGTCGTTGAATTATCGTTTTGAGGAATTCCACGAAGTAAAAATTTATACGTGTTTCCAGCGATCCAATTGTATTTCAAATAACTTTGTCCTCCGGAACCTTCATTACCAAATTCTCCTGTTGTCACTCCTCCTCCTTTTTTAAGGAGTTTAATTTTTTTGGAATCTGGAATGGTTGCTGGATCATCCGTTACAAATGGACTCCAAACGGAGAACAATACTCTACGCTCTTTGTCAGAGTTAACTTGTATACCAAAATATCCTTCTGCAAACCCATTTGCCATATAATAAGAACCTATAATATCTTGGCCTTTTGGCACCATAACTTCGTTGTAATACCATTCGATGTTTTTATCTGCAGGCACTTGATAATTTAAGTGCACAGATGGTCCTCTTCTTCCCCAATGATAAAAACTACCTTCGTCATTTTGAACAAATGCAATTTTATCTTTAGCAATCGAACTGTTAATTGTTACTTTTGAAATAGAAGGAAAATTACTTTTATTCTTACTGATTCCTTTTATTTTTAAAGCAACGTAACCTGGTTCATTAATTTCCCAACGTCCTATTTGATAAGAATCTTTTTTGGTATCGTTGAATTCAACTCTCTTGGATTCGTTATTAATGGTGAATTCTAAAGTTGATTTCCCAAGAACTACCAATGACTCCTTATCTATTGAGAATTGGAATACTCCCGGTTCAGAAATTCGAAAATAAGCAGTAAAATATTCTTCTGAATTGGTCCAATACTCGATTCCATTTTTTGTTATGGTTTCAACTTCTCCAAGGGGGATTGAACTAAAAGCATTTCCACCAAGAGGCAAAGAAAATTCCATTATCATTTTAGAATCATCCTCACCAATAGCACTACTTCTGTCACTACCACTACAAGAAGTAAGTGGAATCAATAATACGATTGCTACTAGTTTTGTAAAGAATCTTTTTTTCATCTCTAATTTTTTTATACTTATTTCTATTCCCGAATTTACCTTTTCTGATCCCTTTTATTCTTAATCAAATGGACGCTTTTTACAACATCATTCTAACCTTTTTTATTATTGATTTTGGGTTAGCGTTCCTGGATAAGCATTTATTTCTGATTGAGGAATGAATTGTACCACACGAGGGCTTGTTGCAGGAACATCTTCCATCGAAGGATGTGGTCCTGGATAACGACGCGTCATTGTTTGCCCGTTTCTATATACATCATACCCTCTATGCGCTTCAAAAGCTAATTCTAATTGACGCTCTTCATCTATAAGTTGGATCGCATTGGCGCTAGTTAATGAAGTATATCCAGCACCAGGAATTGATCTTTCTCTTACTATATTCAGATTGATACGGGCATTTGTGTAATCTCCTTTTTTAGCATACGCTTCTGCCATATTCAAATACATTTCTGCTAATCTTGAAATGGTAGGAGAATGAAGATGCGAATCATTATCCTGTAAAGAACATTTAGTGATATAGTACATTGGATATACACGGTTTAACAACATCATATAATCTTTTTCACCTACATACGTTTTTCCTTTATAGACGATTGAATAACTATTCTCAGCAGCATTAACTTCTGTAAGGTTATGTTTAACAGTTGCGATATCTATATAAAACGATCCGTCAGTATTACGTTTCAGTGGTTGTTGCAGATAGTTATATCCTGTTTGTACACCGGTTGTTGCATTATAAGAATCATGGATAAAACGGAATGCTTCTGTTTTATTTTTGGCGGCATCAGTCACATATTGAGGCTCAATAAATGCCCAACGAGCATCATTTTTCTGACCAGCCTTACGTAGTAAATCTAAATATTTGGCACTGGCATACATTTCGCCCCAACCTTGTCCTTGAATATTGGCATACATACCACCAATACCGTAATAATGATCAAAACCAGAGAACTCTGAAGCCACACGTTTTACGGCAAAGATGGTTTCGGTTTGTCCGGCTGCATCTGGAGCAAAGGTGTTGTATTTCATAAAATCTGCTCTGCTTAGCAAATTGTAATTACCGCTCGCAATTACTTTATTAGCATATTCTATAGAAAGAGTAGCATATTCTTGATTTGGACTTTGGTACGTTCCGCTCATATACAAGTACACTCTTGATAGCATCGCTTGCGCTGCCTCTCTGGTTGCGTAAGTTGCACTACGTTTTACAGTCATTAGCGTTTCTGCTTTTTTCAAATCATTTATAGCTTGTTGGTAGCTATCTTTAATTGTGGATCTGTCTGGGAGATGTAAATTATCTATATCAGCAGGCAATCCGTTTACAATAGGCACTCCCAAATTAGATTCAGGTGATTGTGCATAAGGTCTACCGTACGTACGAGATAAATAAAAGTAAATCATTCCTCTTAAATAATAGGCTTCTCCCAATTGCTGATCCATTTGTACACTTTCTCCTTCAGTAATCTTTTTCATCAAATCACTTGATTGTGAAATAATTTTATAACTGTTGTTCCAAAAAACAGATAATCTTCCATTATCCGGTATGTGCTGGTACGAAATAAAGGAATAGAAAGCATCCGTAGAAGTTCCTCGTATCATGATATTATCTCCGGGATATTCCCCTACTCTGTGCATAACATCTGACCAACCTTTAAGTTGTGCATAACACCCATTTAAAAGCACTTCGACAGCGGCTTCCTTATCTGCAAGGATTTTATCCTCGGTGTAAGCATTAAACGGTTCTCTCTCTAGTTCACAAGAGGATAAGAAACTCATTGTAATAAATAATATAAATATCTTTTTCATGATTTTTTTTTTAAAGAGTAAGATTAAGACCTAATACAAATTTGCGTGTCTGAGGATATACTGATGTTGCAACTCCTGTAATTTGACCATTACCACTAGGTGGTATCTCAGGATCAACTCCAGAGAAGTGAGAAATTGTAAATAAGTTTTCTGCAGCTACAAATAGTCTAAGATTCGAAATATTCAAACGCTCAACATTTAGGTTGTATCCTAAAGAAAGACTTCTCATTTTTAGATACGTTCCTGTTTCCAAGAAACGAGACGACGCTTTGTTTGAGTTACTACGATTGTTATAACTCGCTTGAGGATGCGTAGCAATATCTCCCGGTTTTTCCCAACGGCTCCATCCGCTGTGCAGATTCATTTGGTTACGATCCGTATATGCTCCATCTGAATCAAATTCTGCTCTGGCATAATTATAAATTTCACCTCCTACTGAATAAGTGAACATGGCAGCAAGATCAAAATTCTTATAATTCAAATTCGTTGAAAATCCACCAAAGAAAGAAGGAGTATACGCTCCCATAGCAATCGGTGTTTTTGAAGCAGCACTATAACTAAACGTTTTTACGCGTTCTCCTGCTGCATTGGTTTCAAACCATTGTGGTTTTCCTGTCTCTGGATCTACACCAGCCCATTCTGGCAAGTACCAAGTATCAACATCTTTTCCTGGAGTCAGTAGTTTAGAGGCTGAACCGGCAATACCAGATCCATCTCCAACAATGATTTGTTTTCTTTCACCATAAAGACTCGTAACTTTGTTTTTATTCACGCCAATATTAGCATCAACAGACCATTGCCAATCTTCATTTTTAATAATTTCAACATTAAGTGCCGCTTCGAAACCTTTGTTCCTTACAGCCCCTACATTTTTCCAAATACTGGTAACTCCAATTACTCCAGGTAAAGGAACTTGGTACAATAAACCAGAGGTATCTTTATCATAATAATCTAAAGTAAGGTTGAATCGTTTTAAAAAACTAACATCTAAACCAACTCCGGCTGTATACGTTTTTTCCCAACTTAAATCAGGATTCGCAATTTGAGAGATAATAGCTCCTGGATTTTCATTATAACCTGTCGTTAAAGAATACAATGCATAATGTGGATAAAGGCTGTTTGGTCTATTTCCAACAGATCCGTAACTCGCTCTAAGTTTTAAATTTGTAATATAATCTGCTTTAAAAAAGTCCTCTTTATGAATATTCCATCCACCACTCACAGAGAAGAAATTTCCATATTGTGAATTAACTCCAAAATTTGAAGCCCCGTCGCGTCTTAAAGAAACTTGTGCTAAGTACTTATTATCATACGTATAATTAACATTCGACAATAATGATTGTACGGCCCATTGTGCTCTGCTTCCTTTCACTTTTTCAGGAATTGAGGCTACATCACCCACTATAAATCCTGGCGCAAATCCTGTAGCAAATCCTTCTGTGTTTTTAGAGTTGAATTCATTCCATTCATAACCAGCGATAGCATTAAAATTATGCTTACCATATGATTTATTGAATTTGAACAATTGATTGGTATACGCTCTATTATAAGAACTCATGTAGTCTTCAATTCTACCTTTTACGGCTAATCCGCTGGAAGAACGTGGATCTGAATAGGACATAGAATTTGAATGTGAAAAGATATAGTTATTTACAGACGCAAATGTTAACCAATCCGTAAGTTTTATATCGAAGTCAAAATTACTTCTAACATCGTACGCCTGAGACTCACTGTAATCCCACTGTAAATCATACAAATAGTTAGATCCTGTTGTGTTTACCCAAGTTGGATTTGGTTGATTTCCCACCAAAGTGCCATCTTCTAAATAAGGATTGTCCCAAGGCATATTGCCATACATTGCCCCTACAGAATGCTGCTTGTTTAATACATCTCTGCGTGAAGCATTAATTTGAGGTTTTATTGTCAACCAATTATTTACTTTATAGCTGAATTTTAAGAGTAGATTGTATCGGTTAAAATCATATCCTTTTACAGCAGCAGTTTCATCATACACACCCAAAGAAACGTAGCTTTTAAAATTTTCAGTACCTCCGCTTATTGCGAGGTTATGATCTGTTGCTAAACCAGTTCTAGTGGCATTGTCCCACCAGTCAAAGTTTTTATTTCTTAATTCCGGATTCCACCACCAAGCAGTTGAAAAATCTTGTTTGTTCGAAAATGAATCGTATAAATCGTACAATTCTGCTCCGTTCATAATATCAAAATTACCTGTATTCAAAGTCGTAGCAGCCATTTTTGTAGAAAAACTAATAGTCGCTTTTCCAGATTTTCCGCTTTTTGTTGTAACAACGATAACACCGTTTGCTCCTTGCGAACCGTACACAGCTGTAGAAGCTGCATCTTTAAGTACCGTCAGACTTTCAATATCGGTAGGATTAATATTTCCGGCGCTGCTTCCTACAATAACTCCGTCAACTACCCATAAAGGATCGGTACTCCCGTTTACAGTAGTTTTTCCTCGAATAATTATTTTTCCTGAAGATCCTGGCTGACCAGATCCTGAAGTTACTTGAACCCCCGTAGCTTTACCCGCCAATAAATTTTCGACAGAAGGAGTTGTTGCATCTGTAAGCTTCTTATTAGTAACAGTTTGTAATGACCCCGTAAGACTTTCTTTTTTAATCGTACTATACCCTACAATAACTACTTCATTTAATTTTTGACCCGTTTCTTTTAAAACAATTTTTAATGGTCCAACGCCAATGGCAACCTCTTGTTCTTCCATTCCAATGAACGAAACAACTAAAGTGTTGCTATTTCCCAATACTTCAATAGAAAAATTACCGTCAGCATCTGTCTGAACTCCTACCGTAGTGCCTTTGATAAGTACATTAGCTCCAGGAAGAGGTGCGCCACTTTCATCAGTCACTTTCCCTTTTACAATTTTCTGAACTAGTGATACATTGGTATCGTATGATGTAACCGTTTTTATAGTCGAAGCAGTGGAAACTTGAAAAGTTAAAGCTAACAAAGAAAGAATTGCTAGTTTTATTTCTTTGTGGGACAGATTGTTTATCCCTAAATCCCTTGGTTTTTTTTGGGTTAATAATTTCATACTCTTGAAATGATTTTAGTTAATAATTAATTGTTTGTTTATTCTGCATTCTGTTTTGCATACATCCTTTTTGATTGAGAAAAATTGACTCTAAAAAATTTGATTTATAATTTCTTAATTGATCTGTTTTTTATTCAAATCATCCTCTTATTTTTTAATTCGCATTCTGGATTTATACTTTTTTTATCCTCTTATTTAATTTTTAGAGTATTAAATTTTTATCTAATAAAAGAGGCATTATTTTTTAATATGTGACGAAACTATAGATTATATTTTTATTAAACAAGGAAAAACATGAAAAATGTGCTCGAACACACGACATTTGTGTTCTCGAGCACATAAATATTATGCAAAACGTTTTTTTAGTAATAAAATTCTAGTTTTTTAATAATAGAAGCCGCTTCAATCTTGCTCTCTTTATTTTAGCTAAAAGGAAGCTTATAGATTAAAAAATATGAAATTCGTAATTTTTAAATCATTTTTTTAAAAATTCAACAGTTTTGTATATTATTAGAAACACATTAAAGCCTATTATTTTTATCGATTTAGACCAGAATTTAACGCTAAATAGATATTTTTAAGAATTCCAATTAAGCTAAAAAAAGAGAAGAATTTTTCATTGAAATTTCTTTTAACTATATTTCGGAAATTTTACTCAAATACAATTTTATACAACTATTAAATACAACATAAAATGACTCCAGAAATAAAAGAATACGAAGTGAATTTAATCGAGAAAAAACAATTGAATATCTCCGGAAATGGAGATGATACATTATGGGATAACGCTATGATTTTGACAGATTTTTGTTCCCCTTGGAGTACCGAAAAAGGAACAGAAATTACATTTAGAGTACTTTGGGATCGTGAAAAATTATTTTTTAATTTTACTGTTTTGGACACCGAAATCCACATTGAAAAACAGGATGACAGTATTGACAGTATTGGAAACTCCGATAGAGTCGAACTCTTCTTTAGACCTGATAATTCCCTGAATCCGTATTATTGTTTAGAAATCGATACTTCTGGTCGAGTAATGGATTTTATGGCGCATCCCAATAAGGACTTTGATTTTAATTGGAATTGGCCCAAGGATGATTTAGTAGTTAAATCAACTGTAAATGCTAATTCTTTTACTGTTGAAGGGTCAATTAGTATCGAATCTTTAAAAAGTTTTAATTTAATTCAAAACAATAGAATAGAAACCGGTGTTTTTAGAGCAAAATATACAAAGAGACAAAATGGATGTTTTGAACCTAACTGGATAACCTGGGTAAACCCAAATACCGAAACACCTAATTTTCATATTGCTTCTTCGTTCGGGGTTTTTGTTTTAAAAGAATAGAATGGTGCTATTCAATATAATACTCCGCATTTTCAGCATTTACAATATCAATGGGTAAAAGAATCATTTCCGGAATTTCTTTCTGAAAAAGAAAATATTCCACTAAAGAGGTTATTCCCAGATACGCTTGCCTTTTCTGATTTTGATGGATCATAAAATCAATTACTCCTTGATTCAAATAAGTAACATTTTCATTAATCAAATCATATCCGACAACTCCAATTTTTTTACGTTTGAACGCACTAAGAATTTTAGCTATTTGATATGCTTTAGAAGTGGTAATAAAGATTCCTGATACATCAGGGTTTTCATTCAGAAAATTATTGAAACTAATTTCAACATTTGGATTTTTCAATTTTAGGGTTGTGATGGTATAGTCTGAATTTCCTATCTCCTCAAAATAATTTCTAAAACCTCTTTCCTTTTCCTGCATGTGAATTGCATTTTTGTAGGTTTCATCAATATGAACAATAGCAATTTGACCTTTATCAGTAATCGAATCTAATAATTTTGCAGCCACTCGCCCACTTCTAAACAAATCCTGACCTACAAAACTTTTTACAAAACTGGATTCGACTTGGTTGTTAAAAGTGTTTACAATGATGTTTAATGAATGGTATTCTTCAATAACATCAACGGTCTCTTTATGGAATAAAGGCGCCAACAAAACCGCATCGGGAGATAACCCTAAAACCGTTTCATTCGTTTTTAAAAAAGATTTCTTTTTTTCCGGATTAAAATAAAAAGTTTCAATAACTAAATTATAGGCATTGAATTCTTTCGCAGCATCATCAATACCATTTAGACAAGGAAGCCAATAAGGATCAATTTTAGGATCAGGAAGTACAATACAAATACGATAAATTTTATTGTTTTTTAAATTTCTGGCAATAAGATTTGGTTCGTAGTCAATTACTTTTAAAACCTCGTTTACTTTTTCCAGAGCTAATGGTGACACTTTTCCTCTTTTATGCAAGACTCTGTCAACAGTACCTTTTGAAACGCCAGCTAATTTAGCAATATCTTTTATTGTATATTTTTTATCCATAATGGGCAAATATATAAAAACTTTGGTTTATTTTATTTTGTAAGACTTAATTAACAAATAAGAATTTAATTAATGAATGCCATCCTTTTATTTTGAACCACTACTCTATTTTTAATAATGCCTTTTATATTTAATTTAAAAATGTGCTCGATAACATTTTTAAGGTGTGTTCGAGCACATTTTTTGTTTTTTACTTGGTTTATTAGAATTTAATCTATAGTTTCGTAAAGTCAAAACTAAGAAAACCGTTAGAAGTACAAATAAAAAATATCATAATCATCAGTATTACAATACTTTAACACCTATAAAAAGTGAAAGAAATTATATCATTAGCACCGGGACGGACGTGTCTCTTTGGAGATCATCAAGATTATTTAGGATTACCGGTAATTGCATGTGCAATTAATAGAAACATAAAATTAACTGCAGTGCAAAATGACACTGACGTTTTTAAATTAAATATGGGGGATATTAATGAAGTTAGGGTCATTGATATCCACGCTACTTTTTCAGAATTAGCGCCACGTGATTATTTTGCGTCTTCCTTAAGAGTTTTGAGAAGACATGGTTGCATCCCAAATGTAGGATATGATATTACCATAAAAGGAAATATTCCCATCAATTCAGGAACCTCAAGTTCATCGGCCTTATTATTGGCTTGGATTAACTTTTTGATTACCGCTTACGGAGTCGATGCCGAGGTTACACCTGAATTTATTGCAAAAATGGGATATGCTTCCGAGGTATTAGAACATGGAGAACCAGGCGGAATGATGGATCATTACAGCATAGGAGTGGGTAATATTGTGCACATCAATACCAAAAATCCATTTTCTTGTACTATTATAGGTACTGAATTGAAAGGTCTTATCACGGGTGTTTCGGGTGTGCCTAAAGAAACTATTGGCTTAATTGGCGAATTGAAAGGGAATGCATTATTGGCGATAGATATTGTAAAACAAAATTTTAAAGATTTTGATTTAAACAAAGCCGAAATCCAAGATTTAAAGAAATATTGTAATTATTTACCAGACCGATTGATTCCTTATTTCGAAGCGGCAATTAAAAATCATCATTATACCAAACTTGCTTTAAAAGAATTTGAAAAACCAACGCTTGATTTAAAAAAGATTGGAGAATTAATGAATGCGCATCATGTTGTGTTGAGAGATTTATTGAAAATTACGGTGCCAAAAATCGATGCTATGATTAATGCCGCATTAAAAGCTGGTGCGTATGGTGCCAAAATAGTTGGTTCAGGTGGCGGAGGCAGTATTGTAGTACTGGCCGAACCGGGAAAAGAAGCACTGGTAGTGGAAGCGATACTGGCAGCAGGTGCAATAGAAGCGTATACAGTGGATGTTGATCCTGGAGTGAGAATATTAGAAAATAGTATAATTTTAAAGAATTAAGTATGCATGGCAATTTAATTATTTTAGCCGGTGGCGCTTCCTCCAGAATGAAAAAACAAGTTACATTAGATAATTTGAGTGAAGAAGAAATTGCGCAAGCTAATGAAAGAAGTAAAGGATTAATTGGTGTTGGCCCAAACGGAAGACCATTATTAGATTATCTTTTATTAAATGCTAAAAAAGCAGGGTATAAAAATATCTATATTATTATTGGTGAGCAGGGAGATTTATTTAAAGAATTTTATGGCAGTGAAAATAAAAATAATGATTTTCATGGTTTAACCATTTCTTTTGCCACTCAATACATTCCTGAAGGAAGAGTGAAGCCATTTGGTACTGCGGATGCATTATTCCAAGCGGTAGAACAGTATCCGGAATTGAATTCTCAAGATTATTCGGTTTGCAATAGTGATAATTTGTATTCGGCAGAGGCGTTATATGCACTCAGGGAAACCAATAGTCCTAACGCTTTTATAAGCTATAACCGTGATGCATTAGAGTTCCCGTCGGAGCGAATTTCTCGTTTTGCCATTGCGAAACTAAATGAAAACAACTGTCTTTTGGACATTCTTGAAAAACCAACCGCAGCTATTTTAGACAGCTATAAAGATGCTGAAGGAATATTAAGAGTGAGCATGAATGCTTTTAAATTTAACGGAGCTATTTTATATCCTTATTTAAAAAATTGCCCCGTTAATCCGGAAAGAGATGAAAAAGAATTGCCAACCGTACTTTTAAATGCAATAAAAGAACACCCTAATACCGCATTAGGAATTCCTTTTTCGGAGCATGTTCCTGATTTAACGGCAAAGGAAGACATAGCCGAGGTAAAAGCATATTTAAAAAAACATTATCCTCAATTGGATTGGAATGTATAATAACCAAAAAATAAATCCATCTTAAAAAAATAAGGTGTGAAAAATCAGTAAAAGTGCTTCTCCCTTTTTTTTCTAGTAATTAAACCAGACTAGATTGTAGAAGTGCTCATACTAATAAAGTTACCCGCTAAATTTAACTATTACTAAAAAACAAACAACATGTCAAAAATCGAGAGTACCATAAATAGGAATCAAGGGAGTGCATTAATTCCAATGGTTATTTTAACCGCATTATTTTTTATTTTCGGGTTCGTAACTTGGTTAAATGGGCCGTTAATTCCATTTTTTAAAACTGCCTGCGAATTAACGGAGTCTCAATCTTATTTTGTGGCTTTTGCATTTTACATTGCCTATTTTGTGATGGCAATACCCTCTTCTTGGTTGATAGAAAAGGTGGGTTACAAGAATGGTTTATCACTAGGATTAGTGGTAATCGCAATTGGAGCCTTTACGTTTTATCCAGCTGCCGAAGCACGTACATTTATTCTATTCCTAATTGCATTATTTGTCATGGGTACGGGATTAGCAATTTTACAAACCGCGGCGAATCCTTATGTGGTTGTAATTGGTCCTCGAGAAAGTGCGGCAGCAAGAATTAGTGTATTGGGTTTAGCAAATAAATTTGCAGGATTTATTGCCCCTATTGCCTTAACCGCTTTGGTACTTTCTAATATGAAAGATTATACTGCTGAAAAAATTGCACTTCTTGATGCTGATGCAAAAGCAAAAGCACTTGATGCACTTGCATTACAATTGCAAACTCCTTACATCTATATTGGAATTATTATCTTGATATTGGCAGTATTGATAAAATACTCTCCGCTGCCGGAAATCGATTTAGACGAAGATGGACAAGTGGGACATTTAAGTATTTTTCAACAAATTAAAAATGCGTTCCAATATCCGCAATTGGTTTTTGGTTTCATTACGCTAATGTTATATGTAGCTGGTGAAGTAATTGCAGGCGATTCTATAGGTGGTTTTGGAAAAAAACTAGGCGTTTATGGCGATAACGGAGATTTTTATCTAAAACTTACTTCGTTTACAATGACCGCTATGGTAATTGGCTACATTTTAGGAATTACCTTAATCCCTAAGTATGTTTCACAAGTTACTGCTTTAAAAGCTTCAGGCTTTTTAGGAATTATTTTAGTGCTGTTAATTGTTACGATTTCTCCAGCCATTATGATTCAATTACCCGGAGGAATTCCAAATTTACCACTAGTAATTATTTTGGTGGCTCTTATAGGACTTGCCAATGCACTTTGCTGGCCAGCAATATGGCCAATGGCACTTCAAGACCTTGGAGGCTATACAAAAATAGCGGGTGCCATATTAATAATGGGAATTGTAGGTGGTGCTATTTTTCCATTAATGTACGGTTCATGGGCAGATACAATTAATATAGCGAACGAAGCTGAAGGTATTGCTGAGACTGCTAAAAGTGGTAATCAAATTGCCTATTTGATATTATTACCTACTTACTTTATGATCCTGTTTTATGCATTTAAAGGACATAAATACAGAAGCTGGTCCAGAAAATAATACAGATTAAGTTAGATAATAAATTAAAAAAAACTGACAATGTTAAAAAGTAACATAGATAAGGCGACAGGTTTTGAAAAAAGATTCGAGAATATTGGAACAGTAGTATTTGAAAATTCAACTGCGGCATCTAAAGCCGTTGCACAACAAATAGCAACCCTTATCAGATTAAAACAAGAGAATCAAGAATCCTGTATATTAGGATTAGCAACGGGGTCTTCGCCCAAAGGATTGTATGCCGAGTTAGTGCGCATGCACAAAGAAGAAGGACTGAGTTTTAAAAATGTAATCACATTTAATTTAGATGAATATTATCCAATGGAACCCGATTCTATAAATAGCTACGTGCGATTTATGAAAGAATTACTGTTGGATCAAGTGGATATCCTACCGGAAAATTATCATATTCCGGATGGGACTTTATCCAAAGAAGAAATTGCTGATTATTGTGCTAATTACGAAGCTAAAATAGAAGCTTTGGGAGGCATTGATTTACAGATATTAGGAATTGGAGGAAACGGCCATATTGGATTCAATGAATCAGGGTCTTTACAGAATTCCAAAACACGATTGGTAGCATTAGATCATATTACCAGAGTGGCGGCAAGCAAAGATTTTTCTGGATTAGGGAATACTCCCAGAACAGCAATTACGCTGGGAATTAAAAAAATAATGGAAGCCAAACAAGTTATTTTAATGGCTTGGGGAGAAGGAAAATCGAATATTATTAAAGCTTCTGTTGAAGGAACGGTAACCAATCAAATTCCTGCTTCATTTTTGCAAGAGCACAATAATGCCGTTTTTGTTTTAGATAAAGAAGCTTCTTCAAAATTAACGCGAATCAATACGCCTTGGTTGGTTGAAAAAATTATTTGGACCGATCAATTGACCCGAAAAGCGGTGTTAGGATTGGCACTTGATTTAAAGAAACCTATTTTAATGCTTACAGATGCTGATTATATTGAAAATGGAATGAGCGATTTGTTGGCTGATTCTGGACCGGCATACGACATTAATATCAAGATATTTAACAAACTTCAGCATACAATTACCGGATGGCCAGGAGGAAAACCGAATGCCGATGATGTAAACAGACCCGAAAGAGCGGAACCCGCAAGAAAAAGAGTGTTGGTTTTTAGTCCGCATCCGGATGACGATATCATCAGTATGGGAGGTACTTTTATGCGATTGCAACAACAAGGGCATGAAGTACATGTTGCCTACCAAACCTCTGGAAATATTGCGGTTGCTGATGATGAAGCACAACGATTTGCACGATTTGTAATTGATTATAACGAGAAATTTGGAATAAAAAGTATTGAAGCGGAGCATATTTATAAAAAATCGATAGCCTTTCTTAAAAACAAAAAAGCGAGCGAAATAGACATTCCTGAAGTTCGTTATTTAAAAGGATTGATTCGAAAAGGAGAAGCTCGCGCTACGAGTCATTTCGTTGGTTTGTCCGATGAGCAAATTCATTTTATGGAACTTCCATTCTATGAAACAGGAACTATCGAGAAAAAACCTTTGGGAGAAGTCGATATCCAGTTGACAATGGATCTTATTGAAAAAATAAAACCACATCAAATTTATGCTGCAGGTGATCTGGCAGATCCGCATGGAACGCATAAAGTATGTCTGGATGCCATTTTTGAAGCCGTAAAACGATTGAAACCACAAGATTTCATGAAGGATTGCTGGGTTTGGTTATACAGAGGTGCTTGGCAGGAATGGGGTATTGATGAGGTGGAAATGGCTGTACCTATGAGTCCCGATCAGGTGTTAGCTAAAAGACACGGAATTTTCAAACACCAATCTCAAAAAGACGGTGTGGTATTTCAAGGATCTGATGCTAGAGAATTTTGGCAGAGAGCAGAAGACAGAAATAGAGAAACGGCCGTATTGTATAATCAATTGGGATTATCTAGCTATGCCGCAATGGAGGCTTTTGTTAGATGGCACTATTAGCAGCCGTCCGACTGTAGTCCCTTCCTCTCCACGATTATGAAAATCCATTTTACAATTAGTAAAATGGATTTTTTTTATGTTTATTCCGAATGTCATAATTAATTTAACCCGTTGGGTTAATTAGTTTTTAATTGAAATCAAAACGCCTTTAAACTTTATACTTTACAGGCGTTTTTGGTTTATTCACATCCCTAATACGTTCATTTTTTGAAAAAAAAGCTCCCTATGTGATAAATGTTACTGTACGCGGAATTTTAACGGACAATCTTTGCAGTATACAATTTTACAATTTATGGAATATATCGGTTATTTTACATCAATACTCATTGGCGTTGCATTAGGACTCATTGGCGGTGGTGGCAGTATTCTTACCGTACCTGTTTTAGTTTATTTATTTGCTATCGAACCCATTTTAGCTACCGCTTACTCCTTATTTATTGTAGGACTTACAAGTGCTGTGGGTACTGTCGGCTATTTCAAAAAAGGATTGGTAAATATTAAAACAGCTATTGTTTTTGGTATTCCGTCAATCATTGCTGTTTTTACAACGAGAGCTTTAATCGTTCCTGCGATTCCAAAAGAAGTGTTTTCCATAGGAGAATTTATAGGTACAAAAAACCTGTTGATGATGCTCCTTTTTGCCGTAATTATGATTGCCGCTTCGTATAGCATGATTAAAAAAGACACCAAAATTATAGAAGAAAAGTCCGAAGAACAAAAATTCAATTACCCGCTGATACTTATCGAAGGCGCAATTGTTGGCGCTATCACAGGTTTAGTGGGAGCTGGTGGCGGTTTCCTAATTATTCCTGCTTTGGTTATTTTGAGTAAATTACCAATGAAAGAAGCAGTCGGGACTTCATTAGTAATTATTGCTGCAAAATCTCTGATTGGTTTCTTTGGAGAAGGAAGCGAAAACGGAATTAATTGGCAATTTTTGCTTACCATTACAACATTTGCAATTGTTGGAATTTTCATTGGCACAGCCTTATCAAAAAAAATTAATGGAGATAAACTGAAACCTGCATTTGGTTGGTTCGTTTTGGTGATGGGAATCTATATTATAACTAAAGAGCTTTTTCTAAAATAAAATACTATTTCAAAAAAAATAAAAAATGAACTGGAAAACACCAAAAAAATCTACTATTCAAAATATTGCTTTTATCCTATTTATCGCATTGCTTCTGTTTAGTCCTTTGGGCACTTTTTTAAAAATACAAGTAAACCGCTTAATTGCTTTTTCGCCAAAAACGATTGCTGTAACAGATCAAAAAATGCTTTCCACATACCAATGGCAATTAGTCGATGCTACAGGAAAGAGTGTGACATTGGAAGAATACAAAGGAAAAATAATATTCATTAATTTCTGGGCTACATGGTGTCCGCCCTGTATTGCCGAAATGCCAAGCATGCAAAAATTATATGCTGACTATCAGGATAAAATTGTGTTTTTATTTGTGACAACTGATTCCTTTGAAAGGGCAAATGCGTTTTTAGTCAAAGAAAACTTAACCCTTCCAGTATATCAATCCATTACAAATCCTCCTTTAGAAATGGAGTCGTCTACAATACCCGCCACTTATCTTATTGACAAACAAGGAAATGTGATTGTAGCCAAAATTGGAGCTGCAAATTGGAATAGTGATTCGTTCCGAGAAAAGTTAGATCATTATATTACAAAATAAAATCAATGTGATTTTTTTAAATCTTTTTTTGTTGTGTGACAAAAGTAACACAACTACTGCTTTTTAAATATAATCTTTGCAGTACTAAAGCAACAAATATGGAAATTTTAGAATTCATCAAACAACCTTGGCCTTGGTATATTGCAGGCCCATTAGTTGGACTTACAGTTCCGGCATTATTAATTATGGGAAATAAATCTTTTGGAATCAGTGCTTCATTGAGACACACTTGTGCGATCTATTTACCGGCAAATATTACCTTTTTTAAATACGATTGGAAAAAAGAAATCTGGAATATGTTTTTCGTATTGGGAATATTAGTGGGTGGCGTTTTGGCATTTAATTTTTTGTCAAATCCAAATTCAATTATTATAAACGATACTCTAAGAACAGAATTAGCGTCATATGGAGTTACAAATATCAACGGAATGTTACCCGAACAACTCTTCTCGTGGGAAAACTTAATCACGCTCAAAGGATTTTTCATGATGGTCATAGGTGGTTTTTTTATTGGTTTCGGTTCTCGTTATGCGGGAGGTTGTACCAGCGGGCACTCTATTTCCGGTTTGTCTAATTTACAATTGCCCTCACTGATTGCAACCTGTTGTTTCTTCGTAGGTGGATTGATTATGGCGAATATCATTTTACCTATAATACTTTCTATTTAATACTATCTAACATGCAAAATAAAGATCAAAATACAGATTTCGAAACTCGTTCCTTAGACACCGTTTGTGTCAACGAGAGTCAATTAGAACACAAGTGGTATCATAATTTAAAATACTTAATCATCGGTTTATTGTTTGGAATTGTTTTCATCAAAGCCGAAGTAATCAGCTGGTATCGCATTCAGGAAATGTTTCGTTTTCAATCCTTTCATATGTATGGCATCATAGGAAGTGCCGTTATGGTAGGAATGCTATCTGTTTTCCTGATAAAAAAGTTCAATCTTAAAACCATTTATGGAGAAAAAATTGAATTCCACGACAAAACGTTCAACAAAGGACAAATTTACGGCGGACTCCTCTTCGGATTGGGTTGGGCTATAACCGGAGCTTGTCCAGGACCGTTATTTGCACAAATTGGAACTGGCGCAACTGTCATGATTGTTACCTTATTATCTGCTGTAGCGGGAACCTGGGTTTATGGCTATTTTAGAGATAAACTGCCTCATTAAAAGTATGAATTCAGAAAAGTGACACAGATATCGATTCTCTTTATTTCGATGCCGAGAAAAAGGTGATTTTGCAAAATGAAATGGCAAAATACTGGAAACCGGCAGACATTAATCGGATTACAGATTCAGCTTTAAAATAAGAAGTAGAATATGGCAAAGGTCCTAATACAAATGTACCCAATCGATATAAATATAAGTTGCTTTTTACTAATCCAAATGATAAAACTTCATTATCAAATAATTCAGAAGGAAATACAACAACGTTCCTACCACAGCAAGTGTGATGATACAGCTAATCAGGTTGAGCACAATATTAGGAATAAACTTCAATCGAGGATGCGTGATTAAAGGTTCCCGATGCAGTCTTTCATGAATATTTTCCTTAGCTATTTTGATTTTCTTTTTGATAGTTTTTGAGTTTTAAAGACAATAGTGATGAATTGTTCCTGCTGCCTTTTGGTTTCGTATTTTGACTACTCTAAAATTACGTAATATTTTTAAGATAAAGAAGTTCTAGAATTGAAAAAAGAGAATGATGGTTAGGAAATTCTCTTTTTAGTTTGCCATTACTGTTTTAAAAAAATAATGATTTTGGATTTAATCTACTTTAAGTATTGTACTAGGTTTCCAGTAGCGGTTTATATTCCTTTTATTTTTTAGTTATCATTAAACTTCCAAATACAAGACCAATATTCCATTAAACTAATTCTCAAATCTTTAATAACCATCTTAAGTTTACATTTCATAAATTTATACCTAAATCAGAAACAACAAAAAACAGGAATACGATTCTCTCGAATTTATGAGCTTAATACTGGCTGGATAATATCCAGATGCACTGATGCTTATTTAATTAAACATTTTTAGTAAATTTAGCACATACCTATGTATAGCAACTACTATAGTTTTTATCTATTAAAAACAAAATTAGATACGAATACTTTTCAGTAAATTCGTCATATTAAGTTTATAAAATAAAAAATCAATCATACTATGGAAAATAACACAAATCCAACATCCTACAAAGTCAACGGAGAAAGTAAATGCCCGTTTTCCGGTGGAGTTGCCCCAAATCAAAGCTCTGGTACTGGAAATAGTAACCGCGACTGGTGGCCAAATCAATTGAAATTAAACATCCTGCGCCAAAACTCTTCTCTTTCCAATCCGATGGGAGAGGCCTTTAATTATGCTGAGGAATTCAAGTCTCTGGATTTAGATGCCTTGAAGAAAGACATTTTCGATATGATGACCACATCTCAAGACTGGTGGCCTGCTGATTACGGTCACTATGGTCCGTTCTTTATTCGTATGGCTTGGCACAGTGCAGGTACGTATCGTATCGCGGACGGTCGTGGTGGTGCAGGTTTCGGGACGCAGCGTTTTGCGCCACTAAACAGCTGGCCAGATAATGCAAATCTGGACAAGGCTCGTTTGCTGTTATGGCCAATCAAACAAAAATATGGTAAGAAAATTTCTTGGGCAGATTTAATGGTTCTAACTGGTAATTGTGCCCTCGAGTCGGCAGGTTTACAGACCTTTGGTTTCGCTGGCGGACGTGCCGATGTTTGGGAACCACAAGAAGATATTTACTGGGGTTCTGAAAAAGAATGGTTAGCACTTAGTAACACTCCAAATAGCCGCTACTCAGGTGATCGTGATTTAGAAAATCCTCTAGCTGCTGTACAAATGGGACTTATTTATGTAAACCCTGAAGGTCCTGACGGAAATCCTGATCCACTTTTAGCAGCCATTGATATTCGGGAGACTTTTACCCGTATGGCTATGAATGACGAAGAAACGGTTGCACTTATTGCTGGTGGACATACATTGGGTAAAACCCATGGTGCTGCTGATCCAAATAAATACGTAGGTCCAGAACCAGCAGGAGCATCTATTGAAGAGCAAAGCATAGGTTGGAAAAACACCTATGGTACTGGAAATGCAGGTGATACAATTACCAGCGGTCTTGAAGGTGCTTGGACCACAACGCCAACAAAATGGAGCAACAACTACTTCGAAAACTTGTTCGGGTTCGAATGGGAATTGACCAAAAGCCCGGCTGGTGCCCATCAATGGAAACCGAAAGGTGATGCAGGAGCTGGTACTGTGCCAGATGCACACGACCCTTCAAAAAGTCATGCGCCATTTATGCTGACTACTGACTTATCATTAAGAGTTGACCCAATATACGAGAAAATCTCAAGACACTTTTTTGAGAATCCAGCAGAATTCAATGATGCCTTTGCTAGAGCATGGTTCAAGCTAACACATAGAGATATGGGTCCAAAAGCGCGCTATTTAGGACCAGAAGTTCCTGCTGAAGAACTAATTTGGCAAGACCCAGTTCCTGCTGTTACACATCCATTAATTGATGACCAAGATATTGCTACACTTAAGGCAAAGATTCTGGCTTCTGGATTGTCTGTACCAGAATTAGTAGCTACCGCTTGGGCATCAGCATCCACTTTCCGTGGCTCTGACAAACGTGGTGGCGCAAACGGTGGTCGTATTCGTCTAGCTCCGCAAAAAGATTGGAAAGTAAACAATCCGTCCCAACTGGAAAGAGTGCTTAACAAACTTGAGAATATCAAAAATGAGTTCAACAGCACGCAATCTGGCGGTAAACAAGTTTCAATTGCTGACTTGATCGTTTTAGGTGGTAGCGCAGGAATTGAAAAAGCAGCTGCAACTGCAGGACATTACGTATCAGTACCTTTCACACCGGGACGTACGGATGCTTCACAAGAACAAACAGATGTAGCATCATTTGCAGTGCTTGAGCCTCAGGCAGATGGATTCCGTAATTATGTTAAGACAAAATATACCGTATCAGCAGAGGAAATGTTAGTTGACAAAGCACAATTATTAACTTTGACAACGCCAGAAATGGCAGTTCTTGTTGGTGGTATGCGTGTATTAAACACCAACTTTGATCAGTCACAAAACGGTGTTTTCACAAAACGTCCTGAGGTGCTTACAAATGATTTCTTTGTAAATCTACTTGATTTAGGCACCACTTGGAAAGCAGTTTCAGAATCTGATGATGCTTTCGTAGGAAGTGATCGTATGGCAGGCGGATTAAAGTGGATTGGAACTCGTGTCGATCTTATTTTTGGTTCTAACTCAGAGTTAAGAGCGCTTGCAGAGGTTTATGGTTATAGTGATGCTCAAGAAAAGTTTGTGAAAGACTTTATAGCTGCTTGGATTAAGGTGATGAACCTGGATCGTTTCGACTTGGTTTAATTTTAGTATTTTATAATTTGTTTGAAAAGGTGGTCTGGCAACGGATCATCTTTTTTGTTTTATAGGTTGATTTGCAGATTGATCAAACTTTTTAAATTGCTAAGTTTTTCTAGTTACTACAATTACTTTTCTTGATGATTACGCACTTTTGGGAAAACCGTTATTTTTATAGTTATTTTCTATAAATTAATACTCCCAAAACAATATAAAGAAGAAATTCCCTCGCAGACTGAACTATTTGTAAGTACCCCGATCTTGTTGCTTTATGATAACTATCTAATTGTATTGCATATTTTTCTACTAAAATATCAAATAGATAATACGATATTACTAATTGCAAAAATTGAATTACTACTAAAGAGATAATAGATGTTTTTAAAATCTGTCTTGCCGTTACGTTATCAATATTACTATTTTTGATCCAGTTGAAAATTTTCCAAGTTACTAAAGCAAATAAAATCAAATAGAGTATCTCATTTATCCAAAAAATCACCAATGAATCAACAGAAACTATGATTAATATATATTTTGAAATTATAAAAAGAAATGTGTGCAAAAAACTTATAATTGCCAGCCAAAGAAACATTCCAGCTCCAACGCTAAAATGAATAATATTAGATTCACTTTTAATTTTCTTCATAATTGTGTTACTTTAAAATTGATGCTAATTTTTACATTAGTTTTTCTCTTCATGCTCATCTTTTTGTATAACTTATAATACCAGCCATAAAGTGGCTCCAATCCTTAAAATTTAACTGGTTTGGTAACATAAATAGCTTTTTTATACTTTTGCTAATGTATAAATAATTTATTACAAATTAGTAACTCCAAATCCATTCAAAAAAAATCTAACCCCCATAAAAAAAACCGTCTCATTGCTATCAACAAGACGGTTTCTTTATATTTTAAAACGCATTAATAATCCGTTATCTTATAAAAAAACATTTGTGGAGTGCCTTCAACACCGGCATCCATCATCAGTTTCTTCTTTGCTTCGGAGGTGATGTTTTCTTTTGCTTTTTTCATATCCGTAATGGCAAATACCAGCGTCACCATATTAGGATCATCTATACTTCTGGCCATTCCTCTGTCTATGAATCCTTCTTCCATTCTTTTGGCAGTTCCTTCGGCATCGTATACTTTGAGCCAGACATCAAAATCTTTTACACGATGCGTCACCATCAATCGGTCTTTCTGATCAATCGGTGTGTCGTCATTTCGTATTACCTCATAATACGTAAATTCAGGTTTACCGGTAACCCCGGCTTTTTTCATCGTCTCTTTCAGATTGGGAAGCACACTAAACTCTTTTGCTTTTTGGACATCATTAATTTTATCTATTATCATAATCATATTCGCATCGTCAATTCCTCTTCCTACCATATAATGTGAGATTCCATACACCATTCGCATAGAATCATGTGCATCATATTCCTTTCTCCATTTTTCATAATCCGCTATTTTATGCTTTATTCCAATTACTTTAAAAGGTTCAAATACAGCAACAGCAGTAGCAGTATCTTTAGGCATAACTTCTTCAGGTTCTGTTTTCTCCGTTTTATTGTTTTTACAAGATAAAAATGCAACGGTAAAAACTAATATCAAAACTGGTTTCAAAAAAAATTTAATGTTTTTCATATTATTATTTTTTAAGTTATTTTTATTACGTAAATATAATAATAAATACTGATAATCAGATTATTACAAACTAATTAATCTTTAAAAACAAATATCAAAACTCATGTTGACAGTCCTTTTCACTTTTAATTTCTCCATAAAATAGAGTTTATTCTAAACAGAATCCCACAAAAAAAGCCGGCTCGAAAAAACGAGACGGCTTAATTTTTTTTAATTAAAAAAGATTACAAAATATAATCGGTATTAATGAAATTAGATTCTTTACTGCTCAATAATTCCTGCAAAATAGCATTGTTATAATCATTGTCTTTAGACGCAACAAAAGTTCTAATGGAGAATGAACGCAAGGCATCGTGAATACTCAATGTTCCTACTGCTGAATCTTTTCGTCCTGTAAAAGGGAAAACATCCGGTCCTCTTTGGCAAGAACTGTTCAAGTTTACTCTACACACTAAATTTACCAAAGCATCAATAAGTGGTGCAATAGTTTTAATGTCTTTTCCAAACAAACTCACTTGTTGCCCGTAATTCGATTCGGCCATATCGTTCAAAGGCTCTTGAATGTCTTTGAAAGAAATAATAGGCACAACCGGACCAAATTGCTCTTCGTGATACACACGCATTTTTTTATTTATAGGAAATAAAACTGCAGGAAAAATATAATTAGACGAATGCTTTCCTCCTTTTTCATTGATTATTGCAGCTCCTTTACTCGTAGCATCATCTATCAATTCCTGAATGTAAGCCGGTTTTTCTTTTTCTGGTAATGGCGTCAGAAACACAGATGCGTCCCACGGATTACCAAAAACCAACGCATCAACTTTGGCAGCAAAACGTTTGTTGAACTCATCAGCAATGGACTCATGTACATACAACACTTTCAAAGCCGTACAACGCTGTCCATTAAACGATAAAGAGCCAGCGATACATTCTTGGATAGCCAAATCTAAATCGGCATCCGGAAGAATTATCGCAGGATTTTTAGCCTCCAAACCTAATATCAAACGCAATCTGTTTTTATTAGGATGTTGGTCTTGTAAAGCAATCGCTGATTTACTGTTTCCTATCAAAGCCAAAATATCTACTTTTCCGGATTTCATTATTGGCGAAGCCACTTCACGTCCGCGACCATACACAATATTGATGGCTCCTTTTGGGAAACTGCTTCTGAAAGCTTCCAATAAAGGTGAAATCAATAAAACGCCATGCTTTGCCGGTTTAAAAATTACCGGATTCCCCATAATCAAGGCAGGAATCAGTAACGAAAAAGTCTCATTCAACGGATAATTATAAGGTCCAAGACATAGAACAACGCCAAGCGGTCCTCTACGAACCATGGCATTTATTCCTTGTACTTTAGAAAAATGAGCACTGCGACTGTTTAATTCTTTTAAACTGTCGATAGTATCATAGATGTATTCTACGGTTCTGTCAAATTCTTTTTCGGAATCACCCAATGATTTTCCAATTTCCCACATCAATAATTTAACAACTTCTTTACGGGTTGTTTTCATTTGTGTAACGAAATTTTCCATGCATTTTATGCGATCCGTCACTTTCATGGTTGGCCATAATCCTTGACCGTTATTATAGGCCGCACTAGCCGCATTAACTGCTTCCAGAGCTTCGGCTTCTCCCATAAACGGGATTGAACCTAAAATAGTGGGACCGTAGGCTTCAGTGGATGAAATTGTTGAAAAAACAGGCGTGGTCTGACCTTCCCATTTTTTTAATTCTCCATCAACTAAATACGTATCTTGATTCAATAATGTTGTAATCTTAAATTCTTCTGGTATTAAACTCATACTAATGGATATTATATTTATAATTTAAATAAATAAAAGAGGCAATTGCCTCTTTCTTTTTTATGGTTCAACTACTTCTCCATCCCATTCTATAATGCCTCCAACTAAGTTGTACGTATTTTCAAAACCCAGCTCATTCATTATTTCGCAGGCTTTTGCACTTCGCATTCCGGAGCGGCAATACACATAATAGTTTTTTGTTTTGTCTAACGCTTCAATTTCGGTTATAAAACCTTGTCCCAAATGAATATCAATATTAATGGCATTGGCTATAATTCCTTCGTTAAATTCGGCTTCGGTTCTCACGTCTAAAATTACTGCGTTTTCGTCAGTTTCAAATTGAGAAACCCAATCTTCTTGTGTTAAATTCATAGTGATGTTTTTTGTAAAAATACAAAGTTTTTAGCTAACAATAAACGTACGATTTGTTAATTGGATAATATTTATAAGAAAACGTTTTCGCAAAACATTAACTATCAAGAAACTATAAATTTAGTACTTATTTTTATGAAATCAGTCTATTAAATCCATAGGAAATAAGCAAACAATATTCATTCAATCAATCAAGTACTTGTCACTATTTTTAGTCAAAAAATTACCCGCATTTTTTCGAGTTTTTTAGACTACTTTTACAGTACAAACGATAGAAAAAAGACCAAAATGCTTGATCCGATAAAGAAAATATTTCCCTCATTTTCTAATGAATTAGCGAAAGAAATTGAAACGAATGCCACCATTCATTCCTACCAAGCGGGTGATATTATCATACGAACTGGACAGTACATCAAAAACACTGTTTTAGTAATCAGCGGAAAAATAAAGATTTATCGCGAAGATGAAAATGGAGGTGAATTTTTCATGTATTATTTGCAACCCGGACAAGCCTGTGCCATTTCTATGATTTGTGCCACCAAAAACGAAAAAAGCCAAATAATGGCTAAAGTAGTCGAGGATGTTGAATTGATAATGGTCCCGCTTCCTTTAATGGACATGTGGATGATGCAACACCGCAGTTGGTATGAATTTGTAATTAATTCTTATCGCAGTCGTTTTGAGGAAGTGTTGGAAGTTATTGACAGCATTGCATTCAGGGCAATGGACGAGCGCTTGGAATTTTATTTAAAACGCCATGCAGACGCTTGTGGCTGTAAAGAATTGAAACTGTCCCATCAGGAAATCGCATCTGAGTTGAATACCTCAAGAGAAGTAATTTCCCGTTTGTTGAAAAAAATGGAACAACGCGGTATCGTTTCCTTACACCGTAATAACATTGAACTTTTAAAATAAAATCGGCTCAATGAAGTCCATTTCCTGTAAGTAAAATTACCAGGGAAGTTGCTTCAAAAAAAAATAAGATGGAATATTTAGGCTATTTTGCTTCAATTATTATTGGACTTTCATTAGGATTAATCGGAGGTGGTGGATCTATACTTACTGTTCCTATTCTGGTTTATCTCTTTAAAATAAATCCTGAAAATGCTACCAGTTATTCTCTATTTATAGTGGGAATTACGGCTTTATTTGGATGTATTAGCCACTATAAAATGGGGAATCTTAAAATTAAATCGGCATTATACTTTGCCATTCCTTCGGTTTTTTCAATACTGATAATTCGAGAAGTCATTTTCCCAAAAATAGCGGCAACAATTTTCTCCATTGCTTCCTACCAAGTATCAAAAAATTTCCTGATAATGATTGTTTTTTCAGTACTCATGATAGCAGCCGCAATATCTATGATACGCAAAACAAAAACGGTAACAAGTCTACCCAAAACAAATTACACACAACTGGGACTAATTGGATTTTTAGTTGGAATTGTAACTGGATTTTTAGGTGCCGGAGGTGGATTTTTAATTATACCTGCATTATTATTTTTTGCTAATTTACCAATGAAACAAGCCGTTGGCACATCATTATTAATTATCTTTATAAACTCTAGTATCGGTTTTGGCGGTGATTTGTATATTGGTACACCTATAGATTATTCGTTTTTACTGATGATTTCAAGTATGGCTTTTATAGGAATGATTATTGGCATCAAGCTTTCAAAAAAAATAGATGGGGCTAAACTAAAGCCAATCTTTGGTTGGTTTGTATTAGTAATGGGCATTTATATAATTACTAAGGAACTATTCTTCAAATAAAAATTTTATGTAACAATTGTCACAGTTTATCCTAGAAAACAGAATTATCTTTGTACAATAAAATAATAAATAGTATTATCATGCAAATAGAACAAATATATACGGGGTGTTTAGCACAAGGAGCTTATTATATTACTTCAAATGGCGAAGCGGCTATTATTGACCCGTTACGTGAAACCCAACCCTATTTAGACCGATTAGAAAGAGACGGCGTTACATTGAAATATATTTTTGAAACCCATTTTCATGCTGATTTTGTATCCGGTCACGTTGATTTGAGCAGAGAAACAGCTGCTCCAATTGTTTATGGTCCAAATGCAAGTTGTGAGTTCGAATGTATTTCTGCTAAGGACGGACAGGAATTCACCATTGGAAACATCAAAATAAAAATATTGCACACTCCGGGACATACCATGGAAAGCTCCTCTTTTTTATTGATCGACGAAAACGGAAAAGACCATGCCATTTTCTCTGGAGACACTTTGTTTATCGGAGATGTGGGAAGACCGGATTTGGCCCAAAAAGCGGCAGACATGACACAAGAGGAATTAGCGGGAATCTTATTTCATTCCTTAAGAGATAAAGTGATGATTTTGGCAGATGATGTCATTGTTTATCCGGCTCACGGTGCAGGAAGTGCCTGTGGAAAAAATATGAGTAAGGAAACAGTATCTACTATTGGCGACCAAAAAACCACGAATTATGCGTTGCGTGCGAATATGACTGAAGCCGAATTTATACAAGAAGTTACCGAAGGTTTATTACCTCCTCCAGCCTATTTTGGAATGAATGTGGCGATGAATAAAAAAGGATATGACAGTTTTGAAAACGTATTGCACTTAGGAATGCGCGCGCTATCTGTAGTCGAATTTGAAGTGGCTGCCGAAGAAACCGGAGCCTTAATATTGGATACCCGAAAAAACGGAGAATTTGCCAAAGGATTTATTCCCCAATCCATAAACATTGGAATTGATGGTGATTTTGCTCCTTGGGTAGGTGCTTTAATAGCCGATGTAAAACAACCCATTCTAATTGTTTGTGAACTGGGACAAGAGGAAGAAACCGTTACACGTTTAAGCCGTGTGGGTTTTGATAACTTGATTGGTCATCTGGATGGTGGTTTTGATGCTTGGGCAAAAGCCGGAAAAGAAATTGATACCGTACATAGAATCACAGCCGAACAATTTGCTGCAGCAGTGAAAATTGGCGAAAGCAAAATAATCGATATTCGTAAAGAAAGCGAATATTGCGCAGAACATATTGAGGAATCCTACAGCAAGCCATTAGCGGTTATCAATGAATGGATAAAAGATATTAATCCAAAAGAACATTTTTACCTGCATTGCGCGGGTGGATACCGCAGTATGATTGCCGCTTCAATTTTGGAAGCTCGCGGTTTTAGAAATTTCACTGAAATTGAAGGCGGTTTTAATGCTATTGCAAAAACGGATGTTCCAAAAACGGATTTCGTTTGCCAAAGCAAAGTTCTGAAATAAAAGCAATTTCAATGACAATGGCAATAACAATAGTAATGGCAATTTCAAAAAAATCAAATTATGGAAGATATAAAATGTTGTGTAGTTTCCTGCGATAAACCGCTTGATGCAGCCTATTGGGAAGCGCAATACGAAGCCAAAACCACCGGTTGGGATCTAGGCAAAGTATCGCCGCCCATACAAACGTATGTGAATACGATTGCTGATAAAAATTGCAGTATTTTGATTCCCGGTTGTGGGAATAGCTATGAAGCTGAATATCTTTTGGAGCAAGGATTTACAAATAGTACCGTAATCGATATTGCGCCAACACCAGTGGCAGTTTTAAAAGAAAAGTTTAAAAACAATTCTAATATTCAAATTATACTGGGTGATTTCTTTGAACATCAAGGAAAATATGATTTGATTATTGAGCAAACTTTTTTCTGTGCTTTGCCTCCTCCTATGCGCCAAAAATACGTGTGGAAAATGCATCAACTTTTGGCTGATGAAGGAATTCTAGCGGGATTACTGTTCAACAGAACGTTTGAATCCGGACCTCCTTTTGGCGGAAGTAAAGAAGAATATGAAAAGCTTTTTGCAGCCGCTTTTGACTTTTTGAAAATGGAAGTATCTGAAAATTCGATTGCACCAAGAGCGAATTCGGAGTTGTTTATCGAACTGAAAAAGAACAATCAGGTTATTGTGAATTTATATGAATTCGAAGGCATTACGTGCAGTGGCTGTATGGAAACCATCACAAAAAAATTGGCCGAAATCGATGGAATATTAAATGTAAGCATGAGTAGCAATTTTGCTGAAGTATTAATTGTCAGTAAAAATGAAATTGCAATCGAAGCATTACAACATGTGATTTCTTATGATGCGAAGTATAAAATCAAAAAAATAAACACGTAAAATCAAATTCCTTTTTTCGAAAAAAAATGAAAGCATTATTATTTACAAATTGGCATCTAATGCGCTGGGTTCGTCTGGCGTTTGCCTTATTTTTATTTGCTCAAGCCTATATTTTAAAAGAGTGGATGTTCATTGGTTTTGGACTATTTTTCTTGATTCAGGTCGTTTTTAATTTAGGTTGTGGCTCTAATGGTTGTACTATTCCTAACAATAAATACAATAAAGATGAGTAATTTCGATACGATTATCAATTCAGGCAAACCGGTATTAATAGACTTTTTTGCCACATGGTGCGGACCATGTAAAATGCTTAGTCCCATTTTGAGAGAAGTAAAAGAGAGTTTGGGAGAAAACGTTTCCATCATCAAAATTGACGTGGACAAAAACCAGCAAATTTCAAGTCAGTATCAGGTTCGTGGGGTTCCAACGATGATTTTATTTCAAAACGGAAAACAGTTATGGAGACAATCCGGTGTGTTATCCAAAGAGGAAATTATCAAAATTATTTTGGAGAAAAGCAATAAATAACCCATTGGGTGTTATTCAAAACGTCAGTTCGAGTATTTTTTGTGGAGTAAAACGGAACAAAAAATGTCCCGATAGCTATCGGGACGAGAATTATTTTTAATTCAAAATTTTCTTGTTCTCGATACGATTTTCTTCCCGAAGCTTTGGGAGAAAATCACTCGAACTGTCGAAAATTATAATTAAAAACTGATTACAGTAGGCGCAAAACTTTTACCTCAACAAGTAATCTTATATTCTCTTGATAAATAAATTAGTTTTCACCCATTTATGAAATAGAAAAAAAATTGACTCCTTTTTTTCCTAACTTAGTGTCATTATGGAAAAACCACGCCAATATAGACTTTCAAGATCCGAATCTTTATTTGTTAGAGGACCTTTGACACTATTAAAAAACTTGTTTTTCACTTTCAAAGTTCAATACAACTTTATTAGAGCTTTTCAAAAAATGCATTTTATTGGTCCGTGTGTTACCGTTTTTGGCTCTGCCCGATTTGGTCCCGAAACTGCGCATTATAAAAATGCAGAGCGTATTGGTGCCGAAATAGCAAAATTAGGTTTTACAGTAATGACAGGTGGCGGTCCGGGAATTATGGAAGCGGCAAATAAAGGCGCTTATGAAGCGGGAGGTTATTCTGTTGGGTCTAATATTGTTCTTTCGGTGGAACAAAAACCAAATCTTTATTTGCACAAATGGATTTACATTCCTTACTTTTTTGTGAGGAAAGTTATTTTAGTGAAATATTCCTATGCATTCATTGTTATGCCGGGAGGAATAGGCACTCTCGACGAATTATTTGAGGCGCTGACCTTAATTCAAAATAAAATAATCAATAATTTCCCGATAGTTATTTTTGATACTGGGTATCATAAGGAGCTTTATCATCATATTAAAGTCATGTCAAAAAATGAAAGTATAAGTCCTGAAGATATGAGCCTCTTATTTGTCACTGACTCAGTAGAGGAATTGGTAGCGCATCTTAACAAACATGCTATCAAAAAATTTGGTTTAAAAAAGTATCAGTATAAGCATAAATCGTGGTTTGGAGAAAAAAGAAGACCCTAATTATCAAATGAAACTAATTTAAAAAAAAAATCGGCTCTATTATTTCAACCACTTAAACAGTATTTTTTCTAAACTGGATCTTATAATAGGTTTGCAAACATAATCATCCATTCCTGACTCTAAACATTTTTCTTTTTCACCTAACATTATTCCGGCAGTCAGTGCTATTATTGGAATATTATTGTATTTTTTTAGTTGTTTAATTTCGACAGTAGCTTCATATCCATTTTTATGAGGCATTTGGATGTCCATTAAAATCAAGTCCAGATTCTCTTTTTTATACAATTTAATGGCTTTTTTACCATCGGAGGCTTCTAATACTGTACTGCCTGGAAGTATTGATTTAAGTAATGTTTTTACCAAAAGCATGTTTATTTTATTGTCCTCGACTACTAATATTTTTTTGTCCGATAAATTTCCAATAGAAGAAATATTCTCTACTTTTTCAACATTATTATTTAAATTTTTTGAATCATATTCATGATTTGATTTTTCTAATTCAACGGTAAAGAAAAATTCACTTCCTTCTCCATAATGACTATTCAGCTCTAACTTGCTGTTCATTAATGCTAAAAGTTGGTTTGTAATAGTCAGTCCCAAACCAGTTCCTCCAAATTTTCGCGTAATTGAACTATCTTCCTGCATGAAAGAATGGAATATTTTTTCTTGATTTTCTTCTTTTATTCCAATGCCTGTATCTTTAACCGAAAATTTTAAATGACATTGGTTTTCATTTTCAGAAGTAACCGTGTTGCTAATATTTAATTCAACAGAACCTTCTTTCGTAAATTTCAACGCATTCCCTATCAAATTCACTAAAATTTGTTTCAATCGTATGGAATCTACTAATATATAATTGGGAACAGTTGCGTCAATATTTAGGATTAGAGCTATTTTATTTAAGTCTGCATGATATTTGAAAATATCGATTACATGATGAATCAGTTCAAAAAGATTAACTTCTTCGATATTCAATTCAAATTTACCCGATTCAATTTTTGAAAAATCCAAAATATTATTAATAATCTCAATTAATATTGTAGCTGATTCATGAACTATACTCATATACTCCGTCTGATTTTCATCCAGATTTGTTTTCATCAACAAATCAGTAAAACCAATGATTCCGTTCAAAGGAGTGCGAATTTCATGACTCATATTAGTCAAAAAACTGGATTTTGCTTTATTAGCTGCTTCGGCTTGATTTCTGGCTTTAATCAATTCAATTTCTAACTTTTTTAACGCTGTAATTTCAATAAAACTGATTACTACTTCCGCTATTTCTCCCGAATTATTAAATACAGGAAAACCATTTATCAGAAGCCATTTAAAAGAAGCATTCTCGTTTTTCTTGATTCCAATTATAAAGTTTTTTATGGGTTTTTTAGTATTTAGAATTTCGATTACCGGATAATTCTCCAGAGCCAAAGGTTTATTATCTTCTTTTATACATTCCCACACTGGATTAAGAATCTGTTTCCCTTTCATCTGATCGTTACTCAAACCAATCAGTTTCGATGCTTTAGGATTAGAAAAAAGTATCGAAGTGTCCTTATCATGCAAGATAATCCCAACATCAAGATTGTTTATTAATTCTCTATACCGCTCTTCACTTTCTCTAAGAGCAGATTTGGTTAATTTGAGTTGTGTAATATCTACCGTGGTGATTAGAGCTTGTTCTTTATTTTTAGATAGAATCCCGGTGAGATATGTATTTACTACAAAATCATTATCTAAAAATAGTTTGACTTCGCAGCATTCTTTTCCTCCATTATTGAAAACATTCGCTAAGAATTGATTAAATATTAGTTTTGTATCATCAGAGACAAAAAACCCAAATTGACTGTTTATTAATTTTGATCTTTCTTTTTGTAATAATTGAGAACCGGTAAGATTGAGTTGCGTTATTTTTCCAGAATTTGTCAGTGTAAAATAGCCTGAAGGAGCAAAATCATACAATTCAGCATATTTTTGCGTAGCCATTTCAGCTTGTTCTTTGGCTAAAATAAGTGCTTCTTTTTGCAGTTCCAATTCTATCTGATGAACTTCTAATTCATGGATCAGTTTTAATGTTTCCACTTCTGATAGTTTAGAATCAGCTATTGAATGCTTTTGTTGTTGTAATTCTCCCCCCTTACTTTCAATATTTTCCATAAGTATTATCTTTATAAAGACTACTGTTTTTATTCCCTGACAATTGAAAATTAAATACCTATTCTTTTACTTATCTAGTGGTATATCATTTATAAAAAACTAAATATTTCTGTAATTATGACTAAAAACCAAACTGACAAGCGCAGTATTCCCTTTTTTTGTAGTTCATTTTTCTATTTCCATGAAACCTAAATAAAAACTGTACCATTTTATTTAGGTCCTTTTCACTTTTAATCAGTGTTTTAGAAACCAAATTTATCTCAAGAAAATAGTTGAGTAACGCAATTCGTTTAGTGGGGAGTTCTTTTGAGGAAGAAACAATAACAGCTATAATACCTTCAATTGTATTGCGGTGTATGCTCTTAAATTTTGCCAAAGCAGGATCTTTGACAAGTGTAAAACCATTTTTTTCTTTATCGGATCCCATTCCAAAAAGAATGATTCCAATACTTTTTTCTATTCTATCTAATGGCTCAAGTTCGCCTGCTGATGCTCCAATACCAATTATTGGAAAATCACTGTTGTCGGCAATAGACAAGCTTGAATTTAGTTTCAAATCAAGAATTTCGCCTTCCCCTTGGCTAATTTGATTGTTTTTTACCATCTCTAAATTAGAATTTCTATATCTTATTATTAGTTGAGTCGGATTGTTGTTTCAATAATTGTTCTTTTTAACTTTGATTACTATACAATTGTCAATTCTATTTGCTTTCAATAACTAAATTGCTTTTGCAAAAATAAAAATGATTAGAAGATCATACCCTTCCACAAAAAATCATTGAAATTTAACAACTGTTTACCTTTTTAAAAAATAGATTGAAATTTAACATTACACCTAATTACATATTCCCATTAAATTTGCCACTATTATAGTGTTAATTAAAATATTTAACTAAATACACTCTTAAATGACTATAAATTTAATAAAAAAATATTTTTTTTACAACTAAACACAAAACTAAATCGATAAACATTCTTTAAAAAAATCAAGAGGCAACACTTCTCCTTTACAATTTTAATCAAAATTTATAGTACACTTCAAAGTGTTAAACCAAAATAATATTTCCGGCTTAGTTTTTGTAAACCATTTATTCAAAATTAGAGAGTTCGTTTATATTTTTAAACTTTATTTAAACCTGAAACTATCGCAAAGCAAATTCCTGAATTGCATACTATAATAAAAATTAACACAAAAATAACACACATTTGTATATACAAATAAAAAATGTGCTACATTTGTACCAACAAATTACATGCATACAAATATGAAAATTGAAGATGTATTAAAAAGCACTATTGCCTACGATAATTCAAAAAGAATTATTCTGAATGTTTTGTACACTCAAAATGTAATTACAGATAATTTTAATGAAATATTGAAACCCTATGAATTATCAGGGGAGCAATATAATGTTTTACGAATATTAAGAGGCCAGAAAGGAAATCCTGCAAACATGTGCGTTATTCAAGAACGCATGTTGGCCAAAACGAGTAATACTACCCGATTAGTCGATAAACTATTATTAAAAAAATTTGTGACTCGAAATGTTTGCCCTGAAAACAGAAGAAAAATAGAAGTTTTAATTACTCAAAAAGGACTTGACGTTTTAAAAGAATTGGATCCTAAAGTAATTGAACACGAGCAGTTTTTTTCTAAAAATTTGGACTCGGAAGAATTAGAACAATTAAATCAATTATTAGAAAAGTATAGAAATCAATAAACATAAATTAATCATGAATAATTTCCTAAACAATCAAAATTGGAGATACGCAACAAAAAAATTTGATGCAGCAAAAAAAATCTCTAACGAAGATTTAAATATATTAAAAGAAGCCATTCGTTTAAGTTCTTCCTCTTATGGATTACAACCTTATAAGGTTATAATTGTTGAGAATCCCGAATTAAGAGCAAATCTTCAGCCAGCAGCATGGGGACAATCACAAATTGTTGAAGCTTCACATCTGATTGTCTTCGCGAATGAAACCAAAATAGACGATTCGGCTATAGATGATTATTTAAAAAACATGAGCGAAACCAGAAATACTCCAATGGAAGCTTTAGCAGGTTATGGGGCGTTTATGAAATCTAAAATTACTGCTCTGACGACTGAAGAAAAAAATATTTGGTCAGCAAAACAAACTTATTTAGCTTTGGGAAATCTTTTGAATGCAGCTGCTGAACTTAAAATTGATGTTACCCCAATGGAAGGATTTGTCCCAGCCCAAATAAACGAAATTTTAGGATTGGATAAAATGAACCTAAACGCTTCTTTAATAGCTACCATTGGTTACAGACACGAAGAAGATGCAACCCAGTTTTACAAAAAAGTTAGAAAATCGCACGAAGAATTATTTATTACACTATAATTATTAATTAAAATCAAATTTAAACACATGAAAAATTTCAAATCAATTGCATTGGCATTAGTAGTAGTTTTATCTACTTTATCAGTAACAGCACAAACTAAAAAAGTAGATGCTTCAAAAAGTTCTATCAACTGGGTTGGGAAAAAAGTAACTGGACAACATGAAGGTACAATCAATCTTAAAGATGGTGCATTAGTATTCAAAGGAAAAAAATTAGTTGGTGGTACATTCAATGTAGACATGAATTCAATCGTTGTTACTGACTTAAAAGCAGGTCAAGGTAAAGAAAAACTAGAAGGTCACTTGAAAGCTGATGACTTTTTTGGAACAGAAAAATTCGCAACTGCGACTTTGGTTTTCAAAAAAATAGCTGTAAAAGCTCCAAATGTATACACTGTAACTGGAGATTTAACAATAAAAGGAATTACAAAACCAGTTACTTTTGATCTTGCAACAACAAAAAATACTGCTGCAACGACATTTAAAGTGGATAGAACAAAATACGATATTAAATATGGTTCTGGAAGCTTCTTTGATAACTTAGGAAATAAAGCAATCAATGACGATTTCGATTTGGCTGTTGCTTTGAAATTCTAATTTCATCTCAAAAATAATATCTTAAAACCCTAACAAGAAATTGTTGGGGTTTCTTTTTTTATTCCTAATCAAAAATTGAAAAGCTCATAAGCACAAGGGCTTTTTTAAATTAACATCCATAAACTTATAATAACAAATAGATAATATACTGCAATTATTCTTTTAACATACCCACAGTATTTTTGGTAAAAAATAAAAAGACTACAAAAACATTAAATATCAAACTACAAACAATTGGATTATGAAAAAAACAGTTTTAATTGCAATTCTAATTTTTATAAATATACTTTCAATAAATGCCCAACAGTTAAAAGGAATTTCAGGTGAAAACAATTGGCTAAGCAATTGGACCAATTTTAAGCCAGCCACAACAGAATATAATGACGCAAGCAATATCTTGACAGGAATAATAGACAGCAATATTAAACTGTACAAGAAAAACACATATCGCCTGGTGGGTACCGTTTATGTTACCAAAAATGCTGTATTGACCATTGAACCCGGAACAACTATTAGAGGTGATAAAGAAACATGCGGCACGCTTGTAATAACAAAAGGAGCCTCTATCATTGCCGAAGGAACTGAAACTGACCCAATTGTTTTTACATCCAACAATAACATCTCGGAACGAAAACCAGGAGACTGGGGAGGAATTATCATACTTGGAGATGCTCCCATAAATAAAATGGGTGGTATCAGTTATTTAGATTTTAACCTAGACCCTGCTGTAAGTTATTATGGCGGACAAGATGTGGACAGCAATTCTGGTATATTAAAATACGTACGTATCGAATTTTCGGGCAGAAAAATAAATGCGTTAAAAGAACTCAACGGATTATCATTAGCTGGCGTTGGACGCAAAACTAAAATTGATTATGTCCAAGTTAGCTATTCTAACGATGATTCCTTTGAGTGTTATGGCGGATTGGTGAATTTTAATAATCTAATCTCCTATAGAGCCACTGACGATGATTTTGATTATACACAGGGTGTTCAATGCAATATCAGTAATTCTTTAGCGATACGCCACCCTTTTTCTTCAGATATTTCGGGATCAAGATGTTTTGAAATTGACTCATACGACAAACCTGAAAACACAGACTTTTCGAAAAAATTATCAAAAATAACAGCCCATAATATTACTTTGATAAATATGGAAGAAAGCAATCAAGGATTAGTTAGAGAAGCTATTTACGTTAAAGACAAAAGTTATTTCAGTTTAAATAACAGTGTTGTTTCCGGTTTTAAACAATGTGTTCTACTCGACGGTAAAATGGCCGTAATTCCTGCCAATTTAGCAAAAATTAATCTTCAAGGAATCTTAATTAATAACTGCGAGAGTAACATTCAAAGTGAAACTGCGGCAAATAATACAGAAATAATGAATTGGTATAACAATGATTCATTTTCTTTAGAGTACTCTAAAGTTCCTAATTCATCACTGTTTTATGGAACCTAACACAAAAAGAATACCTGATCTTAGACTCAAAGCAAATAATGTAGTGGTAAGCGGGTATTAAGAAATAATGATGTAGAAATTTAATCTCAAAATAAAAAATAATTAACTAAACCCCACCTATTTCTTGTAGGGGTTTCTTTTTTAACAAAATTTATTTAACAAAAAAGCGCAAAATAAAATGTTTTTTTTCGTTTTTTATTTTTGAATAATCGAATTACATTTATATCTTTGTTTTAATGAAAACAATTATAAACAATACTTGGTGGTGGAACAATTTACGTCAGTCGTCGTGAACAAAGCTTCCTATAGTATTATTAAACTATAAATATAAAAGGCTTGTCATCACGACAGGCCTTTTTTTTTGTTCCAATTTTTAATTAATTAGACTGACAAGTCGCGACTTGTCTCTATCAAACAAAAAACAAAATGAAACCTTTTATACTAAAAACAAACTATAAGCAAATCCTTGCTGACACAATTACTCCAGTAAGTGTGTATCTCAAACTTCGCGACAAATTTCCTAATAGTTTATTGCTGGAAAGTAGCGATTATCATGGCAATGACAATAGCTTTTCCTATATCTGTTGTAACCCGATTGCATCTATAAAAATTGAAAACGAAATCATTCACAAGAGTTTTCCTGACGGGAAATTTGAGAAAATCACTATTGATGCCGACACCAATATTCCAGAAGTAATCCAAGAATTTTCAGGTCAATTCAAATCAGAGAAAAACAATTTCAAATTCATAAATAACGGCCTTTTCGGCTATATCTCTTATGATGCCGTTCGTTATTTTGAAAAAGTATCCATTGCTAAAAAAGAAAATAGCAACACCATTCCCGATGTGTATTATGCGGTTTACCAAAATATAATTGCCATCAATCATTTCAAGAATGAAGCCTATATTTTCTGCCATAGTTTGGATGGAAAAAATAACATTTCGGAAATTGAACAATTATTACAATCCAGAAATATTGCTTCTTATAAGTTTACAAAAGAAGGAGAAGGATTTTCGAATCTAACTGACGAGGAATTCAAACATAATGTGGCTTTGGCCAAAAAGCATTGCTTTAGAGGTGATGTGTTCCAATTAGTTTTGTCCAGAAGGTTTACCCAAGGTTTCAAAGGCGATGAATTTAATGTATATAGAGCGTTGAGAAGTATCAATCCTTCGCCCTATTTATTCTTTTTTGATTATGGGGATTTTAAAATATTTGGTTCTTCTCCCGAAGCGCAAATTATTGTCAAAAACCGTAAAGCCGAGATTCATCCCATTGCAGGAACTTTCAAAAGAACGGGTGATGATGAAAAAGATGCCATTCTTGCCAAACAATTATCCGAAGACAAGAAAGAAAATAGCGAACATGTGATGCTGGTCGATTTGGCTCGAAATGATTTAAGCCGAAATGGTCACCATGTAAATGTTGAAAAGTACAGAGAAGTTCAATTTTTCTCTCACGTAATTCACTTGGTTTCAAAAGTAACGGGACATTTACACCCAAAAGCCACAACGATGCAAGTTGTAGCCGATACTTTTCCGGCAGGAACTTTAAGTGGCGCACCAAAACACAGAGCCATGCAACTGATTGAAGAATACGAAAAAACCAATAGGAATTTCTATGGTGGTGCCATCGGTTTCATGGATTTTGAAGGAAACTTTAACCACGCCATTATGATTCGGACTTTCTTGAGTAAAAATCATCAATTGTATTCTCAAGCTGGAGCCGGAATTGTAGCCAGTTCTGATGAAGAAAGCGAAATGCAGGAAGTGTATAACAAATTAAGAGCGTTGAATGCCGCTTTGGATTTAGCAGAAACGATATAAGCCCCCTAACCCCCGAAGGGGGAACTTCGCAGAGCGGAGATAGGTTCTAAAACAAATAGAAATTAAAAATATTCAAAATGAACAACAACAATATATCCACTCCAACAGTTCCCCCTTTGGGGGCTAGGGGGCTAAAAAAAATACTAGTCATAGACAATTACGATAGTTTCACTTACAATTTAGTGCATTATCTCGAAGATTTAAATTGCCAAGTAACCGTTTACAGAAACGATGAATTCGATATTGATGAAATTGCAGTTTTCGATAAAATCCTTCTTTCTCCAGGTCCAGGAATTCCCGATGAAGCAGGATTACTGAAAGAGGTAATTCGAAAATATGGCCCAACTAAAAGTATTTTTGGAGTGTGTCTTGGTCAACAAGCGATAGGAGAAGTTTTTGGAGGAACATTATCAAATCTTGACAAAGTGTATCATGGTGTAGCGACAATGATAAAAACAGTAGTCGATGATGAACTTTTGTTTGAAGGATTAGGAAATGAGTTTGAAGTGGGACGGTATCACTCTTGGGTGGTTGACGCCAATTTACCTGATGTTCTGGAAGCGACTTCATTCGACGAAAACGGTCAAGTCATGTCCTTGCGCCACAAAACATTTGATGTGCGTGGTGTACAATTTCATCCCGAAAGTGTGTTGACACCTAATGGGAAAAAGATATTAGAGAACTGGGTGAAATCGTAGAGACGTTGCAATGCAACGTCTCTACGTTGATAATCAAAAAAAATAAAAATGAAAAATATATTAAACAGATTAATCAATCACGAAATGCTTTCACAAGAAGAAGCAAAAAACGTATTGGTTAATATCTCCAACGGAAGTTATAACACCAGTCAGATTGCTTCTTTCCTTACCGTTTACATGATGCGAAGCATCAGTATCGAAGAGCTTGCGGGCTTTCGTGAAGCGTTATTGGAACTGTGCATCCGTGTGGATTTATCAGCCTACAATACTATCGATTTATGTGGTACCGGTGGTGACGGAAAAGACACGTTCAATATTTCTACATTAGCTTCATTTGTGGCTGCCGGTGCAGGAATAAAAGTGGCAAAACACGGAAATTATGGGGTTTCTTCCATTTCCGGATCCAGCAATGTGATGGAAAAAATGGGAATCAAATTCAGTAATGACACTGATTTCCTGGAGAAATGTATGGACAAAGCCGGTATTTGTGTTTTGCACGCACCGTTATTTCACCCGGCTATGAAAAATGTGGGACCAATTCGGAAAGAATTGGCTGTAAAAACATTCTTCAATATGTTGGGACCAATGGTTAATCCTTCGTTTCCAAAAAATCAATTAGTCGGTGTTTTTAATTTAGAAATGGCCAGAATGTATGCGTATTTGTATCAAAATACCGATGTGAATTTTACCATCTTGCATTCGCTTGACGGCTATGACGAAGTTTCTTTGACAGGACCTACAAAAACAATTACCAGTTCGATGGAAGGAATGCTAAATCCGGAAGATTTTGGTGTTCGTCTTTTGCTGCAAAGCGAAATCGAAGGAGGAAAAACCATTGAAGAATCAGCACAAATATTCACTAATATCATTGCCGGAAAAGGAACTGAAGCCCAAAACAATGTAGTTTGTGCCAATGCCGGAATGGCAATAGCAACAGTTACTAAATGCACGCCGTTGGAAGGTTTTGAATTAGCAAAGGAAAGTTTGTTCTCCGGAAAAGGACTAAAAGCGTTACAAACATTACAAGAATTGAGTAAATAATAAATACAATCGTTTAACCCAATTACCGATTAAACGATTAACCAAACAAACAACAAATGAACATACTCGATAAAATAATAGTTGACAAAAAAAGGGAAGTCATTCTCAAGAAATCCATCATTCCCGTTTCGCAATTGGAAGCCTCGGTTTTCTTTGAAAAAAAGACTATTTCTTTGAGCGATAATTTAAGAAACAGCACATCAGGAATTATCGCGGAACACAAACGCCGTTCGCCTTCCAGGGCAGAAATAAATTATAGTTTTACTGTTGAAGAAGTAACTAAAGGCTATGAAAATGCTGGTGCTTGTGGAATTTCGGTATTGACGGATGGAAAATATTTTGGTGGTTCGTTAGACGATTTACTTTTGGCAAGAGCCACAGTCAACATTCCATTATTGCGAAAAGAATTTATTGTTGATGAATACCAAATCTTGGAAGCCAAAGCACACGGAGCCGATTTAATTCTACTTATCGCAGCGGTTTTAACCAGAGAAGAAATCAAATCATTATCTGAATTTGCCAAAAGTTTAGGACTCGAAGTTTTACTGGAAGTTCACAATCGGGAAGAACTGGAAAAATCGATTATGCCTACTTTGGATATGATTGGCGTGAACAACCGAAACCTAAAAACATTTGAAGTGAGCTTAGATTTCAGCAAGCAATTGGCAGCCCAAATACCCGATGATTTTGTAAAAGTTTCCGAAAGTGGAATTTCATCCGTTGAAGCCATTAATGAATTAAAACCTTACGGATACAAAGGGTTCCTAATTGGGGAAAACTTCATGAAAACCGATAATGCAGGAAAAGCAGCAACCGAATTTATTTCACAACTATAAAAAATAACCCAGTTAGGGTTTAAAACCCTAACTGGGTTAAATACAAAAACGATATGAAACTCAAAATCTGCGGCATGAAATATCCCGAAAACATTCTCGAAGTAGGTTCGCTCCTGCCCGATTATATGGGATTTATATTCTGGGAGAAATCAGCTCGGTATTTTGATGGCGTGATTCCAGAATTACCAAAATCGATTAAAAAAGTGGGCGTTTTTGTAAATGCTACACAGGATGAAATTCTTGAAAAAATAGCAAAATACGATTTGCAAGCCGTTCAATTGCACGGACAGGAATCGGTTGCATTTTGTTTGGATTTGAAACAAGTTTTGAAAGATGAGAATGGGAAACAAGTTCAGATTAAAATCATCAAAGTATTCTCGGTAGATGATACTTTTGATTTTGAAGTACTGAAACCATTTGAAGCCGTTTGTGATTATTTTCTTTTCGATACTAAAGGAAAATTACCCGGTGGAAACGGAACCATATTCGATTGGAAAGTATTAGAAAAGTATCCTTCAAACAAACCGTTTTTCCTGAGTGGAGGAATCGGAATTAATGAAATGGAAACGGTGAAGGAAATTTCGAAAACCAATTTACCCCTTTATGCCATTGATGTAAACAGTAAATTTGAAATAGAACCCGGATTAAAAAATATAGAATTATGTAGAAATATACGTAGAGACGCACTGCAGTAGAGACGCACTGCAGTGCGTCTCTACTGCAGTGCGTCTCTACAACGCGCGCCTCTACAGATAACAAAATAAAAAAATAAAATTATGTCATACCACGTTAACGAAAAAGGCTATTACGGAGAATTTGGAGGCGCTTTCATTCCTGAAATGTTATACCCAAATGTGGAAGAATTACGCCAGAATTATTTAAAAATCACGGCAGATCCGTCATTTCAAGCCGAATTTGATGCGCTGCTAAAAGATTATGTAGGCCGCCCTACGCCTCTTTATTTTGCAGAGCGTTTATCTAAACAATACAATACCAAAATCTACCTAAAAAGAGAAGATTTATGTCACACTGGCGCGCACAAAGTCAACAACACCATTGGGCAAATTTTATTAGCCAAACGTTTGGGTAAAAAACGAATCATTGCTGAAACCGGTGCCGGTCAGCATGGCGTTGCAACAGCAACCGTTTGTGCATTAATGGGATTGGAATGCATCGTGTATATGGGAGAAATTGACATCAAACGTCAGGCGCCAAATGTGGCTCGTATGAAAATGTTGGGTGCCGAAGTTCGTCCGGCACTTTCGGGATCACGTACCTTAAAAGATGCCACTAACGAAGCCATTCGCGACTGGATCAACAATCCTGTTGACACCTATTATATTATTGGATCTGTCGTGGGCCCGCATCCTTATCCGGATATGGTGGCGCGTTTTCAAAGTGTCATTTCTAAGGAAATCAAAGAACAATTATTAGAAAAAGAAGGCCGTGAAAATCCTGATTATGTGATTGCTTGCGTGGGTGGTGGTAGCAACGCCGCCGGAGCCTATTATCATTTTCTGGATAACGAAGACGTGACTATTATTGCGGTCGAAGCAGCAGGATTAGGCGTCGATTCTGGCGAAAGTGCCGCTACATCTGCATTAGGGAAAGTAGGCGTTATTCACGGCAGTAAAACCTTGTTGATGCAAACTCCTGATGGCCAAATCACCGAGCCGTATTCTATTTCGGCAGGACTTGATTATCCGGGCGTAGGTCCTATGCACGCTAATTTATTTGCTACTGGCAGAGCGCAATTCATCTCGATTACGGATGACCAAGCCATGCATTGGGGATTAAAATTATCTAAAATGGAAGGGCTGATTCCTGCTATCGAAAGTGCGCATGCCTTTGCCGTTCTGGACGAAATGAAATTCAAACCGGAGGATATTGTAGTCATCAATCTTTCCGGTCGCGGCGATAAAGATTTGAACACCTATATCGATTATTTTAAATTATAATTGGGTTTATCCTGAGTTTTTCAGGGTTTATCCTGAGTTTATTTCAGGGTTTATCCTGAGTTTATTTCAGGGCGTTCCCTCGCTTTCACTAGCGTTTCAGCGAGGTCAGGCTTTCCGTTACAATCTTTTTTATCTCGTTAAAAAACGAGACAAAAAAGGATTTTCACTTTAATCCTTAACGCAAACTCAACAATAAAAAATGAAGTTCAATTTAACATTTTCAAAATAGAAACTATGGAAAAATTATTCGCTTACGGCAGCTTACAAAATGAGGACATACAAAAAGATCTTTTTGGGCGTATTCTTGAGGGAACTTCAGAAACTTTAATTGGTTATCAAGTAAAAGAAATTCAAATTGAAGAAGAATTCGGGTTGGTACACTATCCTATTATTACAGAAACTCACAAACCGGAAGATACCATCAACGGAATGGTTTACACCATTACCACAAAGGAACTACACCAATCTGATCTTTATGAAGGATTGCATTACAGACGCGTTGAAGTGCAGTTGCAATCCAACCAAAAAGCTTGGGCTTACAGTGCCGCTATTTAAGCTGTTGAATTAATAAAATGACAAGGTTGCTAAAAATCCGCTCCGCAAAGTCTCCGACTTTGAGAAGGTGATAAACGGTCTCCGACCGCATTAATAAAAAGAAGGTCGGAGACCTTCAAAAACATCCTCAAAGTCTTAGACTTTGCGGAGCTAAAAAGATAAAAACTTATACAGAATAAAAAATGAACCGAATAAATCAAAAATTACAAGAAACCAAAAAGATACTTTCCATCTATTTCTCTGCGGGATATCCTAACTTAAATGATACGGTACAAATCATTCAGGATTTAGAAAAAAGCGGAATCGATATGATTGAAATAGGATTGCCGTTCAGCGATCCATTGGCTGATGGACCAACCATTCAAGCCAGTTCAACCCAAGCGTTGCACAACGGAATGACCACACAAGTGTTGTTTGACCAATTAAAAGACATTCGTAAAACAGTTTCTATTCCTTTAGTGATTATGGGGTATTTCAACCCGATGTTACAATACGGAATAGAGAATTTCTGCCAGAAATGTGCGGAGATTGGCATCGACGGGTTAATTATTCCCGATCTTCCGGTTGATGTGTATGCCGATGAATACAAGGAGACTTTCGAAAAATACGGCTTGAAAAATATATTCTTGATTACGCCACAAACCTCTGACGAGCGCATCCGTTTTATTGACAGCGTATCCGATGGATTTATTTATATGGTAAGTTCGGCGAGTGTTACGGGATCGCAAACTGGTTTTGGAAGCGTTCAAGAAGAGTATTTCAAACGCATTGCAGCAATGAATCTAAAAAATCCTCAAGTAATTGGTTTTGGAATCAACAATGCAGAAACCTTCAACCAAGCTACTCAATTTGCAAAAGGAGCGATTATTGGTAGTGCTTTCATTACGCATTTAACCGAAAACGGAACCGGAAAAATTGAAGAGTTCGTAAAAGCGATTCGATAAATCACTTTTTTATATAAGATTAAGCGGCGTTTAAATGAACTTTAAACGCCGTTTGATTTATGTCTAAATCTTAGAAAATGACAGGGTAATTTGTAAGGTTATTTTCATACATTAGCAAAACTAATGGGACTGTATTTGTCAGACCTATCTACCCTAATTTGGGGTGATAAGTCTGATTTTATTAGACTTATATACAAGTTATATGCCATTTTAAGAAATCACTAATCAAATTATAAAAAAATGAAGGTTAAAAATCTTGCAATACTACACGGTGAAAAAACAACTATAAATAATGGCGTAATTCACTACACCCCAATATTTGAGGAGTCTACTGATGGAAAAGAAAAAGAAAAAACTCGAAAACCTAAAAACGCTGATATTAGGTGTGATGTTAATTTCAATCAAGGAACAATTAAATATAAATTCAAATGTGAAAATAAAAGAACCGGAGTATTAATTGTCTTTGATAGTAATGACAGTAAAGATACCTTTTCTGCAGGTTTGAGTTATTATTCAAATTCTTTTAGGATTCATTCTACAAAAGATAAAACTATTAAAGCAATTGGCAGTCTAAGTTCTTTTAAATCAAATGAAGAAATTTCAATCAAATATGAAATATTTGGTTCTGAAGCTAAACTTTTTGTAAATAATATTTTATACTGTGAGCAAGACATAAATCCAATTTCTATGCCATTAACATTTAGAATAACATCAGAAGGAAAAGTGTCATTGTATGACATAGAAGTGGAGACTGTAAAGCCCAAATTATTTGTTGTAATGCAATTTACAAATGATTTTAATAACCTCTACAATGATGTTATTATACCAATTTCTGAAAAAGCAGGATTTGAAGTTATTAGAGCTGATGAATTTTATTCAAGTACTCCAATTCTAAATGATATTATTAGAAGTATTAAAGAAGCTAGCGTTATAATTGCAGATATTACACCCGATAATCCAAATGTTTTTTATGAAATTGGCTATGCACATGCAATTAAGAAACCTACTATTTTAATATGTGATAAAATTCGAGAAAAATTACCATTTGATATTTCAAGTTTTAGAACTTTATATTATGAGAATTCAATTTATGGAAAAGCAAAGATTGAAAAAAGTCTTGCTAAATATTTAGAAAACATATTAGAAAACGGCATATAACCCTGCTCTTCGAAGAGTACATAACGTTATCGTGGATACTGCGCAAACGTCGCTAAAATTATTTATAATAATTTATTTATATATTTACAAAATAACAAAACCACTATTTATCGCACAAAGCCAACCTAAATTAGATAAATTGGAGCCACTTTGTGGCTGGTATAAGTATGTTGTGTACCATATCATGAAAACCGCTTAAAATTGAAAAATGATAGTAGAAACTGATAGACTTAAAATCAGAAACTTAACTTTGGAAGATAAAAAATCTTTATTTGAAATTTACTCAGACAAAGAGGCAATGCGATTCAGAGGAAGCAAGCCTTTTGAAACAATTGAAGAAGTTGTTGAAATGTTAAGCAGAACCTTTCAAAAACTTGAATCTAAAGAAGAATTTAGATATGCCGTTGACCTAAAAGAAAATAATGAAATAATAGGCACATTTTTGATAAAACCTATTTCTAAAAATGAATGTGAAATTGGCTACTCGATTGGAAAAAATTATTGGGAAAGAGGCTATGGCAAAGAATTGGTAAAAGGTATGCTTAAGTATATTAAAAAGCTACCATTTAAGACGATTGTAGCAACTTCTAGGAAGGAAAATATTGCATCAATAATGCTTTTAGAAAGTGTTGGATTTAAACTATTTCCAGAAAAAGAAACCAATAATTTCCATTTTTTTGAATATTTATTAGAACAATGAAAAAGAAAAAATTCTTAAAATGGGGAATTTTGCTTTTGGTAATTCTTTCCACTTCATCCTATATTTATACAATAAAAGAAATGTCAAACAGAGGTTATTCAACTTCTGAAAACATGATTTATCGAGGAGTTCTTTGTTTATTTGTTGGAATAATAGCATCAAAAATAAAAGGATATAAACTTATTCCTCAAAATAAGAAAACCCAAATTTTTCGTTTTTTTTCAAGTGGCTTTGCTTCTTATTTTTATACGGCTTCATTTGCTTTTCTAAACGCATCAACCATTGCATTATTAGGACGATTAGACATTGCTTTTTTATTGGTTCTGGTTGCATTATTTTCTAATCACAGCGAAAATAAAAAATCTAGTTTACAATTTTGGTTATCTATTTGGACGATCATTATAGTGAGTTTTATTACTCTTTCAGGTAATTTTTATAATGAAAACTCATTGGGTTATTTTTATGCATTTACAAGTATTATTTTAATAGCATTGGGTTATATTTTTATGAAAAACTCAGCTGGAAAAGAAAACATTATTGTATTAAGTAATGTATTTAGTTTGAGTAATTTAGTATTTGGTCTCGCATTATTATTTATAAATGGAGAGAACCTTCATTTTGATTTAACAGATATATGGATATTTGTTTTGTATGCTTTGAGTCAGTTTGGAATTTATATTCTTTCAATACAACTATACAAATGGTATAATGTGGAACGAGCAAGATTACCTTATGTTGTAGCTACTTTTACAATATATTTTTTAGAAATTGTATTGAAAAAAAGGGAGTTTGATTTGAAACAATTTTTATTACTACTTATCATTACAGGAATGATAGTAACGATAATAATGAACCCAAAAGCAGTTGAAACAAAACATAATTTTCTTGATAAAACATAAAAAAACGGCGCTCCCCGCTCGTGCCTATTACAAATTTATAGTTATTTTGTTAGTGTTCACGAGCGGGGGACTTTAGATAAACATGCTCGATAATAAAAGATAAATAAAAAATGAAAAAACTCGTAAAATTATTTGCTCTATTCTTAACGTCTGTTTTTTGCACTTCCTGTGGACAAAACCAAACAGAAGGAAAAAAAATTATTATCAACTCCGAAACCAAAGAGGTAATCACTTCCCACGGACCTGAAAGTATCACTCGAAATACCATACAAGATAGAAAGGGCAACATTTGGATTGCGGCATTTGATGGTATTTTTCGGTACGATGGAAAGTCTTTTGCCAATATTACAAGTAAAGTGAGTTCGGCCCGCTTCTTTTCTGTTTTAGAAGATAGAAAAGGCAACTTGTGGTTCGGCTCTATTGGCTCAGGGGTTTATTATTACGATGGAAAATCCTTTCAAAATTTCACAACCAGGGAGGGACTTCTTAATAATGAAGTTACAAATATTTATGAAGATAAAAAAGGTAACATCTGGTTCGGTGTTTCTGGAGGAGCAAGCTGTTACGATGGGAAGTCCTTTCGAAATTATATCTTAGATGGGACTGCCATGAATGAGGATCGGACAGGGAAAACTTTTCCGAATAGACAACCTAATGGTGTTAATTCTATTATTGAAGACAACAAAGGCAGATTTTGGTTTGCTACAGGAGGCAATACCTTCGTGTATGATGGAAAAACATTTACCGTTTTCACTCATGAGGACGAACCTTTTAAAAATGTTCGTTCGATAATCGAAGATAAAAAAGGCAATATCTGGCTTGGTGGACCTGATGGCCTTTGGCGCTATAACGGCAGTACATTTACCAATTTTACGCAGAGGTTTGTTGGTTATATAATCGAGGATAAAAAAGGCAATATTTGGACTAGTTCAGGAAGGGATAGTAACCTAGGTTGGGCACTTTCCAAGTATGACGGAAAGTCCTTGTCTAATGAAAAGCCAACGGTAACCGAAATAGCAAATAAGCCAATGATTTTTGGAATTTTAGAAGCGCATGATGGAAGTATTTGGTTTGGCGAACTTGATGGAGTGATTCGTTATGATGGAAAGACCATTACGGACTTTAAAAGTAAAGAGGGTCAGAAATAATGTGTATTGCCGACAATTTTAAGATGAAATTATGCTTCAGGCGGCACATTTTTCGGCACCAACTCTTCGAAGAGTACATAACATATTATCTGGAAAGCAAGAGTGACTTGGTTCCTGTTAGTGTGTTTGCTTCGTTCCGATAGTTATCGGAACTACCAAAGACTTTGATTATGGACTTGTGTTCTTTATTCTTGTGGACTTTTACTTTTATAAAACAGCTTTCTTATTAACAAAAAAAGAGGACTAAAAAGCCCTCTTCTTTATACTAGCATCAATCGTAATGTGACCCCCGCTCCGCAAAGTGTTCTTCTAAAAAATAAATTTCTCGTAAATGCTGCGCAAATGTCTCTGACTTTGCGCAATTTCCTAAACCTGTAATTAAAACAAAACGCCATAAAGTCTCTGACTTTCATCCTATTAAATTTAAAAAAAAACACAAACAAATTATTAAAATCGTTATTTTTATATTAAAAATACGTCAAAATGAAAGAAGGCTATGTAATACGGGATCAGACTTTACCACATTATATAACGGCAACAGTTGTCGATTGGATAGATATTTTCACTAGGCAAACCTACAGAAACAGTATAATAGAATCTTTGGATTACTGCATAAAAAATAAAGGAATGATTTTGTATGGCTATGTCATTATGAGCAATCACATTCATTTAATCATTCAATCTCAAGATGGTAAATTATCAGATTTGATAAGAGATTTTAAAAAATTTACCGCAAAAAATATTTTAGAGAAAATCCAAATCGTACCAGAAAGCCGAAAAGAATGGATGCTGGAACGCTTCAAATTAGCAGCAGAAAAGCATACAAGAAACAAAAACTATCAATTTTGGCAGTATGGAAATCATCCTGAAGAGATTTATACCAATAAATTTATGTGGTCTAAATTAGATTACATCCATCTGAATCCAGTAAGAGCCGGTTTAGTTGAAAAGGCTTCACAATATATTTATTCCAGCGCAAGCAATTACATAAACGATTCCGGATTATTAAAAATAGAAAAAGCAGATAATCCTATAATTAATGTTTTAGATTCGAATGCTTTTGTAAAATACAATCAGCAATGAAATGGCATTCAAAAGTCAGAGACTTTTAAGGCCATGCTACTTTAAACATATGCTGAAAATTGCGCAAAGTCAAAGACATTTGCGCAGCATACACAACAAACAATTTAGAAAGCAAGAGTGACTTGACTCCTGTTAGTGTGTTTGCTTCGTTCCGATAGCTATCGGAACTACTAAAGACTTTGATTGTGGACTTGTGTTCTTTATTTTTGTGGACTTTTATTATATAAACCAGCTTTCTTATAAACAAAAAAAGAGGACAAAAAAAGCCCTCTTCTTTATACTAATGTCGACTATAATACTTATAATCAATCACTTATTCCGCAATGGCAGTTTCAAATTCCATATGATCCACTATTTCTACTGCTGCTTCCGGTTTAGAACCTTTGAGCGCATTGAATCTTTCTAATTGTTCCAATTCCCCTTCTTCCCCACTGAAATAAGGGAAAACATCCATAATAGGAGATTCCGAAATAGCAGGTATGGTATAATCGCCCATCGTGCCTTTCATCACACTGGTGGTGTTATCATAAGCCTCTTTTACATCGTTAGCCTGCACTAATAAATACATATTGGTCTTGCGTTCTTTGCCGCTTTCTTCGTCATACGCCAGTAATGAAACTTTGGATCTAAACCAACGATCCGCATTTTCAAAAGGATGAATCTCAGCATAATTGGCCACTTTTATATTCGTGATTTTAAATTCCTCACTGATATACGCTGACATCTCTTCATTAATTCTGCTTTCTGCTTCCGTATAGGATAACGCATCTACCAAGTATGGTTCTGTCGTAATCTTTTGTCCTCCAGTTTCATCCGTTTTTCTATATTTTACTTTGCATTCGTACCAAGTTGTGCTCATCTCTTTTATTTTTAAGGATGTCAAAGATAGATTTTAAAGGAAAAAAAAATCACAATTCACAAAATAGATATTCACAATTTCAGATGGAGGTCAAGTATTGCTATAAACCTCATTCCGGTTCCATTTATAGTGTTAAAACAATGTTAAATAAAAACTAAACAACTGTTTAAATTAAACACTTGTTTAGTTTTGTTTTTTGAAAAAATTAAATTCCATTGAAAAGTAATTTTAACGACAAACAAATTCAAATTCTCGAAGTTGCGGAAACGCTTTTTGCAGAAAAAGGATTTGATGGAACTTCCATTCGAAACATAGCAAAAGTGGCAAAAATCAATATTGCCATGGTTTCGTATTACTTTGGTTCCAAAGAACGATTACTGGAATCGCTTATTGTTTACAGAACCTCGGATCTTAAAAATCAATTAGAAAATTTATTGCAGGAAGATCTGGAACCTATTGACAAAATCAATAAGCTGATTGAACTGTATATCAATAGAATCAACAGCAACCGAGGAATATACCGAATTTTACACTTCGAATTTACCTCCAAAAAGAGAGAACAAAATCTTCTGGCTTTTTCTGAATTAAAAAAAGGAAATTTAAAATCCCTTGAAACTATTATCGAGGAAGGTCAGAAAAAAGGCATTTTCAGAAAAGACGTTATTATTCCGCTTATCACACCCACCATTCTGGGGACTTTCTTTCATTTTCATATGAATAAACCTTTCTTCGAAAATTTATTAAACTTGAAAACCGAAGATTTATACAACAATTACATCAAAACCAATTTGACAAAGCACATTCAACAAACTATAAAAGCACTTCTGATATATGAAAGTTAGTCAATTCATGCTCTTTGGGATTTTCTTTATTGGAATTTCATCCGTAGCAGCACAAGAAAAAACAAGTTTAACATTGAACGAAGCCATTAATTTGGCTTGGACCAAGAGCAATGAAGTTACTCTGGCCAATACAAAAGTGAAAACTAAAAAGTACGAGTTGCAATCCACAAAAAACAATCAATATCCTGATTTGAAACTTTCTGGTCAATACCAAAGATTGGCAAATGCATCGGTAGATTTTAAAATAAATCAAAATAATTCCGGTTCACAGGAACCGCTTCCTATAGTAAATCAATTGATGATTGGACAGTTGAACGCCAGTGTTCCTGTATTTTCTGGTTTTAAAATCCAAAACAGCATCAAAGTATATGAGAATCTTTATGAAGCTGAAATGGCAACAGCATCACAAACCAAAGAAGAAATCGCATTGCGCGTAATTGATTATTATGCCGGTTTGTACAAAGCGCAAAAAACAATTGAACTGCTGAAAGAAAATCAAAAAAGCGCACAACAACGTGTAAATGATTTTATCGAGTTAGAAAAAAATGGAATCATTCCTAAAAACGACCTTTTAAAATCGCAATTACAAGCCTCGAAAATCCAATTGTCATTAGACGAAACGAATAATAATTTAAAAATCATTAATTTTTATTTGGTTACACTTTTAAAATTAAATCCAGACACCAAACTGGAGATTCGTGAAAGTGATTTTGCTGATTTCCAAATGACGAATGTCCCAACAAATGAGTTGCCGGCATTAGAAAATCGTAAAGATTTAGAAGCAATTCGATTTCAGGGAAAAGCAAGTGAGGCCAATATCAAAATAGCCAAAGGTTCGTATTATCCTGCAATTGCCATTATTGGCGGTTATACTGCATTAGACTTGAGCAATGTCATCACAGTACAAAATGCGATGAATATTGGCGTGGGTATTTCCTATGACTTAAGTGCCATTCTTAAAAATGGAACGCTGGTAAAACTGGCTGAATATAAATTTATTGAAGTACAAAACTCGGAGGCCATACTGACGGATTATATTAAAGTTCAGGTTCAAAAAGCAATCGAAGATTACGATTTGGCTTTAAAACAAAATGTAGTTTACGGACAAGCAGTAGAACAATCTTCGGAAAATTACCGAATCATAAAAGACAAATATGACAACGGACTTTCGGACACGAATGATTTACTGGAAGCTGATGTGGAGCAACTGAGTTCAAAAATTAATAAAGCATTGGCGCAAGCAAATACCATTCAAAAATACTACGAGTTACTATCGGTAACTGGTCAATTATCTCAAACCTTCAACATCCCGATAGCTATCGGGACAAAAAACTAATCATACCTACCATGGAAAAGAAAAAAACAAATACAAAATTTATTATTATCCTAGTGGCTTTGGTAGTTTTAGGTGGAACTTACGGAACTTATAAATACATGCATTCCTTGGCTCACGAAGAAACAGACGATGCGCAAATTGAAAAAAACATGAATCCTATTATTCCAAGGGTTTCGGGATATGTGGATAAAGTGTACATCAAAGACAATGATTTTGTAAAGAAAGGCGATACGCTGTTTACCATCGATAAAAGAGATTACCAATTAAAAATTGAAGAAGCTAATGCTGCAATGGTTGGCGCTGAAGGCAGTTTTGAAGTTTCTAAAGCTGATATTGGAAGTGCTTTAGCCAGTATTTCAGTTTCCGATGCTAACGTGCAATCAGCAGGTGGAAACATCGAATCGGCAAAAATTAGATTGGATCGCATTACGAGTGATTACAACAGATATAACAATTTGTACAAAAGCCATTCGATTACAAAACAACAATACGAGCAAGCTTTGGCTGCAAAACTTGAAGCAGAAAGCCAAGTACGCGTTTTACAACAGCAACAGAGAGCAACTGCTTTTCAAAAATCGGTTATTGTAGCCAAATCTAAAGTTTCAGACAAACAAACTGAAGTGGCTGCTGCCAATATCAAAAGAGCCAAAGCATTACTTGATGCTGCAAAATTAAATTTAACCTACACCGCTATCACTGCAGCGATTGACGGTCAGGTTTCAAAAATTGACATTCAACCGGGACAATTAGTGCAACCGGGACAATCATTATTTTATATTATCAATAACAAAGAAGCTTGGGTAATTGCTAATTTCAAAGAAACGCAATTGAACAAAATGGTAATTGGTCAAAAAGTTACCGTAAAAGTGGACGCCTATCCCGGATATGATTTTCAAGGTGCAATCACGTCGTTTTCACCCGCTACAGGATCTCGTTTTTCATTGCTACCTCCTGATAATGCTACAGGAAACTTTGTGAAAACAATCCAAAGATTACCCGTTAAAATAAGTTTGAACACATCAAATGATCCTGAAAAAATAAAATTACTTCGCCCGGGAATGAATGTGGATGTAGATGTACATTTAAAATAAATTCCGCCTTTTGGTTCGTTCTAAAATGTCAAAAACGGCAATACTTTTAAGAAAATGATAGTTTACACTTTAGTATAAAATGGTACAAACAGGAGAAGATGATTTAGTAGAATATGGCTTTAGAAGAGTCATAATTACCATTACAGCCGTTCTTTGTGCTATGCTTGAAATTGTAGATACTACAATTGTAAATGTGGCATTAAACAATATGCGAGGCAGTCTTGGCGCGTCACTTACTGATGTGGCTTGGGTTATCACTGCTTATGCTATTGCAAATGTGATTGTGATTCCTATGACGAGCTGGTTGTCACAACAATTTGGGCGTCGGAATTATTTTGCGGTTTCCATTATTATTTTTACGGTTGCTTCCTTTTTATGCGGTAATGCCAATAATATTTGGGAATTAGTCACTTTTAGATTCATTCAAGGATTGGGCGGTGGCGCTTTATTAGTAACTGCACAAACCATAATTACCGAGAGTTATCCTGTCGCCAAAAGAGGAATGGCGCAAGCTATTTACGGAATGGGAGTTATTGTAGGACCTACTCTTGGGCCGCCTTTGGGAGGATATATTGTAGACCATTTTTCATGGCCGTATATCTTTTACATCAACATTCCTATTGGAATTATAGCTACTTTACTGACGCTCTCTTTTGTAAAAAGCCCTAAATATGGTGACAAACTAAAAGCCAGTCAGGTCGATTGGTGGGGAATCTTTCTTTTAACTGCTTTTGTTGGCTCCTTACAATATGTTCTGGAACACGGTCAGCAAGACGATTGGTTCAATAATAATACGATTGTATTGTTATCTGTTATTTCTGTTTTTGGTTTATTGTTCTTTATTTGGAGAGAACTTACCTACAAACATCCCATCGTAAATTTAAGGGTTTTAAAAGATACCAACTTAAGAATAGGAACCATCATGTGTTTTATTCTAGGTTTTGGATTGTATGGTTCCACCTTTATTATCCCTATTTACACACAGTCCGTTTTAGGTTGGAGTGCTATGGATGCCGGTTTATTGTTGATTCCAAGTTCTATTACTACCGGAATTATGATGCCCTTTATTGGTAAAATGATTCAGCGTGGCGTGCCGCAAGCGTATATGGTTGCTGCAGGATTTTTGTTGTTTTTCTTTTTTACGTATTGGATGCAACAGGTAATTACACCCGATTCTGGTGAAGAACATTTATACTGGCCATTGATATTAAGAGGAATTGGATTGGGATTATTATTTGTTCCTATTTCTACACTTTCATTATCCACTTTAAAGGGAAAAAGTATTGGCGAAGGTGCTGCTTTTACAGGAATGATGCGACAATTAGGAGGCTCTTTTGGTATTGCCATTATCACCACTTTTATTGCCCGTTTCAATCAGGAACACCGCCTGAATCTTATTTCGCATCTCAATGTAACTTCTTATGAAGTACAAAAAACAGTGCAACAGCTAAAAATGGGATTCATGTCCAAAGGCTATTCTGAAAATGAAGCTTTGGCAAAAGCCTACAAAGCCATTGAATATAAAGTAATGGTACAAAGTTCCGTATTATCGTATATGGACATCTTTTTATACTTAGGCGCATTGTTTTTATTTTGTATTCCTTTTATACTTTTGATAAAAAAAGGAAAAAACAAAATCAATCCTGCCGATGCGATGCATTAAAATCCAAACATAAAAAACGCCGTTTTCATGATGAAAACGGCGTTTTTTATTTGTTTAAAGATATTAGCGGGTAAAAACCAAATGATTTCCCTTCGATAAATTAGCGTCAAATTGATAGCCATCGTAATTGAAACCTTTTAAATCCTCTATCGTTTTAGCGTTTGTATCAATAATATAACGCACCATCATTCCTCTCGCCTTTTTGGCAAAAAAACTGATTATTTTTAGTTTTCCATTTTTGTAATCTTTGAATTCCGGAGTGATTACAGGAACTTTCAACGCCTTGACATCAATTGCCGAAAAATATTCATTGCTCGCTAAATTGACAAACAACTCGCCTTTTTCAAGCTCTTTATTTAAAGCTTTTGTAACGGTTGGCTTCCAAAATTCATATAAGTTTTTGCTTTCGCCAATGGGTAATTTGGTTCCCATTTCCAGTCGATACGCTTGAATCAAATCCAATGGTTTCAGCAATCCGTACAAACCGGATAGTATTCTCAAACGGTCTTGTAAAGCTTCTAATTTTTTTTCTGGAATCGAATAAGCGTCCAATCCAATGTACACATCACCATCAAAAGTATACACTGCCGGACGGGCATTTGAAGTCGTAAAAGGTGTTTTCCAATCTTGATTTCGCTTCCAGTTCAAATCAGCCAATTTATCCGAAATACTCATTAAATCCGATAAATCTGCAGGCTTTTTCTCTTTTAAAACTTTGTGAACTTGTCGCGATTCTTTTAAAAACAAAGGTTCGGTGTGCAATTGAGTGGGTAACTGTTTGTCAAAATTTAACGACTTGGCTGGCGATATTACAATTTTCATACACAATACTCTTTCGAGCTCTTTTTATTAATTCTTCCAAAAGTACTAATTGAAATCAAGAAATCAAGAATCTTTAAATTGATTTGTTTAATAGTGCAATAGATAATGAAAATTGTTCTCTAATTTAATTATTTTTGAGTCTGCACGGTTAAAACGGGAACAAAAAAATTAAACCGCAGATTCGCAAATTAAACACATCAAAGCTGAATAAATAATTTGCGAATCTTCGGTAAAAATTTTTAGAAGCTAAAGCGAAATGCACTAAAAGTGCATAGTTTTAAACTATATTTGAGACCAATAAACCAAACGACACTTCCATAATTATGAACTCAATTGAAATTAGAAAAGCGACACTATCTGATCTGGAAACAATCCAAAATATAAGTATCCAAACTTTTAAAGAGACTTTTGCCGCTGTAAATACGCCCGAAAATATTGCCAATTATATAAAAGAAAGTTTCAATGCGGAACAATTAACAACTGAATTAAATAATGCTAATTCCCAGTTTTATTTAGCGTATTCGAATACAGAACCTGTTGGTTATCTAAAAATAAATTTCGGTGATGCCCAAACCGAAACCATCAATGAGAATGCTTTAGAAGTGCACCGGATTTATGTTTTGCAAACTTTTCATGGGAAAAACATTGGTCAACTATTGCTTGACGAAGTAAAAAAGATTGCACAACGTACTGGCGTTGATTATATTTGGCTTGGTGTCTGGGAAGAAAATCACAGAGCACTTCGATTTTATACTAAAAATGGATTTGTTGTATTTGACAAACACGTTTTTACATTAGGAAATGACGAACAAACCGATTTATTAATGCAACTTATAATTCAATAATAATAATAATCTGTTGGGTGTAATTAGTTTTTAATTATAATTTTCGTCAGTTCGAGTGATTTTCTCCCGAAGCCTCGGGAAGAAAATCGTATCGAGAACAAGAAAATTTTGAATTAAAAACAGTTCTCGATACATTTTTTGTTCCGTTTTACTCCACAAAAAACACTCGAACAGACGTTTTGAATAATTACACCCAACGGGTTAATAATAATAATAATAATAATGAGCCATACATTATCCTCCGAAACAGAAAAGCCAGTCCGAATTCTGAACGCTGCCGTAATTGTAGCCGCACTGGGCTATTTTGTTGATATTTATGATTTATTGCTTTTTGGAATTGTCCGTACCGATAGTCTAAAAGATTTAGGAATAATCGGTGATGCCATCAGGAATCAGGGAGAATTTTTGATTAGTATGCAAATGTTCGGGATGCTTTTTGGCGGTATTCTTTGGGGAATATTAGGTGATAAAAAAGGACGTATTTCTGTTTTATTTGGTTCTATCTTGATTTATTCGGTGGCCAATATTGCTAACGGAATGGTAACTACCGTTGATGGATACGCGTTCTGGAGATTGATAGCAGGAATTGGACTTGCTGGAGAATTAGGCGCCGGAATTACTTTGGTAACCGAAAGTTTGCCCAAAGAAAAACGAGGCTACGGAACGATGATTGTAGCATCTGTAGGTGTTTCGGGTGCGGTGGTTGCTTATTTAGTATATCAGGTTTTTCAGGATTGGCGTTTGTGTTATTATGCCGGAGGTGTTTTAGGACTTCTTTTATTGTTTTTACGAATCAGTATTTCTGAATCAGACATGTTCAAAAAAGTACAAGAAAGTGAAGGGAAGAAAGGTGATTTTCTTTCTTTATTTACCAATAAAAAACGCTTTTCAAAATACATACAATGCATTCTTATCGGAATTCCGTTGTGGTTTTTGGTAGGCGTATTAATAACTTTCTCCCCGGAATTTGCCAAAGCATTAGGTGTTCGAAGTTTTGAAACGATTGCCGCAGGAAAAGCCATTGCTTGGTGTTACGGCGGATTGGTTTTTGGAGATATCGCCAGCGGATTGTTAAGTCAGTGGCTGAAAAGTCGAAAAAAAGTGATGTACTTGTTTTTGATTTTTAATCTGATCATGGTTTTTATGTTCCTAAATGCATTTGGAATTACAGCATCCACTTTTTATCTCCTTTGTTTTATTATGGGCTTCTCTGTAGGATATTGGGTATTGTTTGTCACTATTGCAGCGGAACAATTTGGAACCAATATTCGTGCAACCGTGACTACGACGGTTCCAAATTTTGTTCGGGGTTCGCTGCCGCTAATTATTATCATTTATGGCTTTTTCAGAGACACTGTTTTTGATGGAGACATCTTGAAATCTGCCATGATTGTTGGAACACTATTATCGGTAATTTCAATTTTGGCACTTTGGAAATTAAAAGAAACCTTCCATACGGATTTAAATTATTCCGAAAACGAAACGCAACCTTTCCTATAGCTTTCTTATTTAAAATCTAAAATGAAATGGAATACATCATCATTTGTCTCGCTGCATTAATAGGTTCCGGTTTGACTTTATTTTCTGGATTTGGTCTTGGAACGCTACTTGTTCCTGTATTTGGACTATTTTTTCCTATCGAAATGGCTATTTTACTTACTGCCATCGTTCATTTTCTAAACAATCTTTTTAAATTATTTTTATTGGGTAAAAGCGCTAATTTAAATGTTGTTTTACGCTTTGGGATTCCAGCAATTATTTTTGCATTTCTTGGCGCTTATGTACTTTCCTTATTGACAGATATGCAACCACTAACGGATTATCAAATAGGAAATCACACTTTTGAAATTATGCCAATAAAACTGATTATTGGAATTGTGTTGTTATTTTTCTCTCTATTTGAAGTGGTACCAAGTTTTGTCAACTTACAATTTGACAAGAAATACCTTCCTGTAGGAGGAATTTTGAGTGGTTTTTTTGGTGGTCTTTCCGGAAATCAAGGCGCTTTAAGAGCCGCATTTTTGATAAGAGCTAATTTATCCAAACAATCTTTCATTGCAACCGGTGTGGTAATTGCTTGTTTAGTGGACATTTCCAGACTAACTGTTTATTCCAAACAAATACTGAATAATCAAAGTCAATTTGATTACACTTTACTGACTCTAGCCACACTTTCGGCATTTATTGGAGCTTATTTTGGCAATAAATTATTAAAAAAAGTCACCATAACAACCATTCAAAATATAGTGACTTTTATGCTTATCCTATTTGCTGTTCTATTGATAATTGGAATAATTTAAATTAAAAAAAAACGTAAATTCAGTTAAAACTGGAACTGATTAATTCTTTTGTGAAAGACTAATAGAATTTGATATTTAATACCACATTAATATTTCGAATGAATTTTAAAAATCGAATCTACCCGATAATTTTGATCGCATTTATACTATGTTTTATAATTTATTGAGATATTATGGTTTGCATTATTGTCTAATTTTTAAAAAATTTTATAAAACAAGTCTTTAATAAATCCGTTAAATCTATTACATTTACCTCGAAATAAGTTAGAATTTAACCTATTTAAATTACTTATAACTATTGCCGTTAGAACAAAACTAACCAAAAAAGTAGCCTATTTTAGAATACTTTCACTTCGATAAAAATTTAAAACATGAAATTAATTTATACTTTCCTTTTAATAACGGTACTAAATAGTGCATATTCTCAAGCTCCAAATGACTATTTTGAAAAAATCAGAAACAATGAAGCTGAATTAACCGCTTTCTTTTCCCAAATGCCGAAAGGTGGCGATTTACACCACCATTATTCCGGTTCTATTTATGCTGAGCCCTTATTACAACGTGCTATTGCTGATGATTTTTATCTCAATACCGAAACGATGGATGTTTTAAAAGAAAAACCATCAACCGGAAACTGGCAACAATTTTCAACATTAAAAAGTAATGGAACATTAGATGTTTACAAGCAAAAAATCATGCAAAAATGGTCTGTAAAAGACTATAATCATGTGGATTACCCATCGGATAAATTGTTTTTTGAATCCTTTATGAAGTTTGAACCGGCCATCAAAGGGAATTTTGGACAAGGTTTATTGGAACTAAAAAACAGAGCCATTTCAGAAAATGTCAGTTATATTGAAACGCAATTATCTACAATTCCAACTGCAATGAATACGGATGATTTGACGAAATTCAATTCCAGATTGCAAAAATTCGCTTTGGCAAAAGACGAAAAAGCAATTCTAAAATCATTGGATTCTGTTTACAATTCATTACTGAAAAAAGATGCTGAATCCTACGCCATAGAATTCAACACCAATTTTGTGGCAAAGCTTCACAAGGACCTTAAAATTGATGACAAACAATTTACGATGCGGTATCAAAATTTTGTATTGCGTTTCATGGAACCCGTAGATTTATTTAAAAATCTGGTAATTGCATTCATTTCAGCAGATGGAAGTCCGCTGATGGCCGGTGTTAACATTGTTTCTCCAGAAGATGGTGAAACCTCGATGAAAGATTATTGGTTGCACATGGTCATGTTTAAATACTGCCATTCCCGTTATCCAAATGTAAAATACACGATGCATGCAGGCGAGCTGACGCTTGGTTTGGTGCAACCGGAAGAACTGACTTGGCACATTGGCGAAGCCGTTTATACCGCAGGAGCCAACCGTATCGGTCACGGAGTAGATATGGCGTACGAGAAAGATTCGTATGATTTATTGCGCTATATGGCGAAGAAAAACATTCCTATCGAAATTAACTTAGTGAGTAACGAATTCATTTTGAAAGTCAAAGAAAACCGTCATCCGTTGACCTTGTATAAAGAATTTGGCGTTCCCATAGTAATCAGTACGGATGATGCAGGAATTTTACGCACCAATATGACAGAGCAATATGTTTTGTTAGCCAAAAGATACAAAGACGTTTCCTATTCAGATATCAAGCAATTTGTTTACAACAGCATCAATTACAGTTTTATAAAAGAGGCTTCCGTAAAAAAGCAATTGCTTAAAGATTTAGACACCCGATTTAAAACTTTCGAAGCGAATTTTCCAATGAAATAAGTATTTATAAAGATAAAAAGGAACTCTTAATAATTATTTTTCCTTTAAAAACATAAAAAACAAAGTCCCTGTCCCGATTGCTATCGGGAGGGGCTTTTTTTATGCTTTTTGATTGTTTTATTTTAAGGCATTTTTTTCTTTTTGAGTTATTATTTTTATTATATTTGACACAACCTACTTGATTTGCAAATAGTTAAATACAAACTGTTTGCAAATAGCATTTCTTTATTTTAATTGTTTACAAACATGATAAATTATTGAAAAATGAGTAGATCTTTAATCTGGTATTGCCGAAGACATCCGTTACTATACAAAATACGGTTTAGGTTACTTTCTAAAAAGGCCACTTTTGATAGGATTGAAAGTTTTTGTTACAATAACTTAAACAAAACTACAGAAATACCCGAAATTTATTTTGAACTAAATCCATTAATTTTCGTAAAAAAAGAAGCTGTACTAAGTGATCTTGATAAGGCGAAAAAGATAGCCGTTTGGTTGAGAAACTATATAAAAGGAGGCCCTGGATTAGGTAAATCCTCAGATGTAACCCTAAGAAAAATGATAAATAGTGAAGGTGGTGTTTGCAGCGATTTTTCTCAAGTCTATAATAATTTCTGTGTCATAAACGATTTAAAAGTAAAAGAATGGGGATTGAAGATCGTATCAAACGATCCTAGCATTAAAGGTGGACATGCTTTTAATGAAATCTATTCCAATGAATTAAAAAAATGGGTTTTAATTGATGTTTCTAAATCAGTTCTTTTTTATTCAATAAATCAAACCGTTCCCTTATCGGTTTTTGATTATATCCAATTAAAAAAGGAAAAACAAGAAATCTGTTTTTCCAGTTTTAACGAAAAAACGATGATGGACAATAAAAGAATAACCGATTTGTATATCACTTCTAATTCTTCTCCTTTTGTGATTACAAATTATCACAACAAAACCTATGACTCCTATTTAAATACTCTAAAATTCTTGCCAGGACCTTTCACTCACGGACTACTGTTTCTTATTGGAAAAAGCTATTTTTTTGAGTTTCCTGTTCATTAATCAATTCATCGCATCTCTTATTCCAAGTTATAGCAATAAAAAAATCCGTTCGAAAGCGGATTCTTTATTGTAATAGAATAACCCTTTGGGTGTAATTAGTTTTTAATTATAATTTTCGTCAGTTCGAGTGATTTTCGTCAGAAAATCGTATCGAGAACAAGAAAATTTTGAATTAAAAACAATTCTCGTCCCGATAGCTACCGGGACATTTTTTGTTCCGTTTTACTCCACAAAAAACACTCGAACTGACGTTTTGAATAATTACACCCAACGGCAATAGAACACTGAAATTTTATTATTTTGGGTTTAAGATCATGTCGATTCTTTTAATCGCATCCTCATAATGGTATTTTGTTTCTGCATTTACAGCTCTGGTTTTAGCAACTGATAAAGTGGATTTTAAACTTGTCAATTCGCCTCTGACCAATCCTCTCACATCCGATTGCGCCACATTATAATAGTCCGAAGGACGACCCAATTTAATTTCTTCTTTCATCAGATAACTCATTCTTTCAATATAGGCACGTTGCAAATTTCTTCTGTAAATAGTCACATTCGAACCTAAACTGGCTTCTTTCCAAATTCCTCTGCGCATGTCACCCAGTAAGTCCAGTGCTTTATAATTAGCAGTACCCAATATTTCTGCATCCATTAATCGGCCAATACGCTCAAAACTCATCACATTATTCAAATGTCTGGCTTGCAAATTTCTAAAACGCTCTGTGTACCCGGAGTAATCAATGTTTTTCAACGTACTCACATTCACCAACCACGTTGGAGAAGCAAAAGCATTGGCTTGCAACCATTGCATCGCTTCTTGTTGCTTTACTTTTGGGACAATATCATAAATGCTTCCCTTTTGGTTTGGCTTTTTGGTAGTTTCATAAACACCTCCAACATTGGTCACCACATGCCCCACATACCTGCTCCATACATCCATCATCTCTTTGTACAACTCATCTAAATCCTCGTAATTATTAGTGACATCACTCGTCCATTCTGATAAATGTGCTGCTACATATTGCAAGTTTTTAAGTCCGTAAGAACCTGCTTTCATTGAATTATTTCCAATATCTTCCGTTTGTGAAGACGGATCAAAACTACTGCTTTGTTTCCCGTATTTATAGATAGGATTTCCGGCTTTTTCCATAATCCATTTGTCTAACGTTGGCACTTCAACCTCAGGTGAAGTCGCATTTGGAATAACTCTGTACCCCCAATTAGTGGCATAATGATCGTAAGACCCCATTTGACGGATGAAACGAACGTTTTTATCTCCCGGTTGTGCGATGTAATTAAAACGGGCATAATCCATCAAACTCGCTGCGATTCCGTTTTTCTGTGTAAAATCACCATTTCTGTAATTTTCAGTATCATAAGCGCAACTCGCCCCCATATTATGGGGAAAACCAAGAGCATGTCCCACTTCATGAGCGATAACCATACGCATCATTTCACCCATTTCTTCATCGCTTGTATTTAATGTTCTTGCTGTAGGATTTGCAGCTCCTGTTTCCAATAAATATCTATTTCTGTACGAACGCAAATGGTTGTGGTACCAGATCACGTCGCTCTCGATAATTTCTCCCGTTCTTGGATCAGAAACGCTGGGTCCAACGGCATTACGTGTCGTGCTCGCCACATAACGAATTACGGAATAACGAATGTCTTCCGGGCTGAAATCAGGATCTTGTTCTTTCGTTGGTGCGTCTTTGGCAATAATAGCATTTTTAAAACCAGCCGTTTCAAAAGGCTTTTGCCAATCTTCAATTCCTTGTTTGATGTACTTGCGCAATTTTTCAGGCGTGGCTGGATCTAAGTAGTACACAATAGGTTTGATCGGTTCTACCAGTTCGCCTTTTGCGTAAGCGACAGGATCTTTAGGCTCCAATCTCCAACGTTGGATATACGTTTTGCTGTCAGATTTTAATTCATTGCTCCCGTAATCGATTTGATTCATCGTAAACCATCCCACGCGCGGATCAGCTAATCGGGGTTGCATTGGTTTTTCAGGCAATAAAATCATCGACTGATTCATTTGGATGCTTATCGTTTCTGAATCCTCCTGAACGGGCGGTTTAGAAGCGTTGTAGGTGAAATCCTGAATCACTTCAATGTTCATCGGGAAACTTTTCATCGTATTGATAAAACTGCGGGAATCATCCATTCCTTTGACTTTGTAGGTTTCTCTCATTTCTGCCGATAAACCGCTGATGGCTTTCACATCGGTGCCATAAAATTTAGTCACATCAATCACCGTATTTGCGGAATCTTTGCTGAAGGCTACGATATCAAAAGCAAATAATGTAGGCTCATAATTATTGGATTTCACCGAAATGCTGATAGGCAAACTGTCATTGGCAACAGCACTGAATGATTTTATCTTGATAAGGATTTTATCCTGAAAACGCTGCCAAACAATCAATTGTTCATTGGTTTCGGAACCTGCATTTACGTATCCGCCGCCTAGATTAGAAGGCAGTTTAGACAAACGACTCACTAAAAGCATGTCTTTATCCAAGTATTTATTGGGGATTTCGAAGAAATATTTTTTATCTACTTTGTGTACCGTAAACAATCCTTCGTCAGAAACGGCGTCTTTAGTAATTACCTTGCTGTATTCTTTGATAGTGGGTTCCGGTTTCTTTTCCGGAGGAGGAACTACAGCGGCATTTTTATCTTTTTTCTTTTTGGACTGTGCAAATTGGGTGGTGGGCACAAGCATCGCTGCAGCGATTGCAGTTAAAATGAAAAGTTTCTTCATTTATTGGTTTTTTAATGGTTAATCAATATCAAAAATAAATTTTAGTGCCTGCAAATTGAATAGTATTCATTGGTTTAACTTTTAATTAACAACCGCTCTATTCCTTGCTGTACATTTCATACAGGAATCAGTAGCAATATTTTTGTATAATAGTTTTTTGATTTATTTTGTCGGATGAATTTAGTTTTAAGAGATCGATTTATTTGTACGAATAATTTGATTATATTTGAGAAAATAAATACTGACGATTGTCAGACTTAGCAACCCAATTTTGGGTGGATAAGTCGGACGCTGTCAGACGTATAAATAAGTTGTGCGTCATATTACTCGAAATCTGAAATCAAATGAAACTTAAAACAATTAAGATTTTAACAATTACCCTGAGCTTGATAATTTTTATAATTTCTCTAACTCAAAACGCGATAATAATTGATTACATAGAAATAAAACCAGTTTCATCTTTAACGTATTTTTTAATTGGTAGTACCGCCTTCATAGGAGGAGCGCTTTTGGAACAAATAATATGGTTGGCAAATCCATTAAGCTTATTATCAATAGTACTTTTATTAAATAACAAACCAATTGCAATCAAGTTTAGCTTAATTGCATTAGCTCTATCTATTTCCTTTTCCACTTGGAGTGAAATTCTTGGGGATGAAAGTGGATCAATGGCTAAAATTATATCGTTAGAATTAGGATATTACTTATGGGTATTAAGTATAACAATATTGTCAATTGGAACTTTTACATATTTCAAAATGAAGAAAAAGCTCTTCGAAAAAGAAAATACGAACGCCTAACAGCAAGGGTTCGTTGCGTGCGTAGCACGAACAATGAAACCTGTGTTGAACGAAACCGATTACACGCCAGCTCCGCAAAGTGTTCCTGGTATACGCTGCCCAAATGTCTCTGACTTTGCGCCCACAACAATAAGCAATAAACAGTAATCAAGACAAACTACAATTCACAAAATTACAACTCTCGTAAATCAAAAACGTAATAAAAGTTTCTAAATTTAGAAACTTTATTTATCTTTGTAAAAAATTATACGTTTGAAATATTTCGAAACAAGATTTTTAGAAGAAGCCGAGAAATTTATAGCAAAACTGGATCAAAAAACGATTTCCAAAGTTTTCTATACCATTGACATTGCAGAACAAACCAACGACCCAAAATTATTCAAAAAATTACAGCATGATATTTGGGAGTTTAGAACACGATTTGGCGGACTTCAAATTAGATTGTTGGCATTTTGGGACAAAACAGATGATAAAAATACGCTAGTTTTTGCAACTCATGGATTTGTAAAAAAAGTAGACAAAGTTCCCACAAACGAAAATAGAAAGAGCAAGTAAAATAAGAGCAAAATATTTTGAAAATAAACCTAAAAAATAATGTCATGGCAACTACAGAAATGAAATCAACTTCACTTTCAGAAATGAAAGATAAATATATCGGAAACATTGGCTCTGAAGAAAGAGAAAAATACGAATATGAACTTCGCATGGATATTTTAGGTCGTATGATTAAAAAAGCCCGACAAGAACGAAATTTAACTCAAGAACAATTGGGAGTACTTGTTGGTGTCAAAAAATCACAGATTTCTAAACTTGAAAGTAGCACAAATAGCGCAACGATTGACACAATATTGAAAGTTTTTAAAGCATTAAAAGCGGATATAAGTTTTAATGTGACAATTGAAAAACAAAAGTTGCAATTAACTTAGACAGTTGCCCCTGCTCCGCAAAGTGTTCTTTGTATACGTTGCATTCTATGATAAAAAAACAATTAAAATCTGTTAAAATTTAAGATGCAAATTTATAAGTATTTGTATAAAGAGTTTCTCTATTAGAATGAAGCTAAATTCAACAAACTAAAAAAACAGTACAATGAAAACACATAAAAGAACAGCGAATCAAACTAAAATACTTCAGGGAATGGATAAAGTTTATGAAAAGCTAATCGAATACAAAAAGAGAATGAATAGCGAATTAGTAATACTCAAAGATGATAAAATCGTCCGAGTGAAACCGTAAATAAATTTAAAATATTTTTCTTCAACTGTTAAAACAAAAAAAGCCCCTCCTGATAGCAATCGGGACTGGGGCTTCTCTATTTTATTCTTCTTCTTCGTCCGTACCATGGGATTTTGAATAGCCTCTCCATTTCTCGATACAATCCTGAAAATCCTGCGGAAGTTCCGTATCAAAACGCATCAGTTCACCCGTTGTAGGATGCACAAAACCCAATGTTTTGGCGTGTAAAGCCTGTCTTGGCAAAGCTTTGAAACAGTTGTCTATAAACTGCTTGTATTTGGTAAACGTAGTTCCTTTTAAAATCAAATGACCACCATAACGCTCGTCATTAAATAAAGGATGTCCTATGTGTTTTAAGTGTGCCCGAATCTGGTGTGTTCTTCCGGTTTCCAGTTGGCACGAAATCAATGTCACGTAACCAAAACGTTCCAACACTTTGTAATGCGTCACGGCAGGTTTCCCTATTTCCGGATCAGCAAAAACCGCCATTTGCATGCGATCTTTCAAGTGTCTTGCTAAGTTTCCTTCAATCGTTCCTTTCTCCTCGACAACATTTCCCCAAACCAAAGCCACATATTCTCTTTCGGAAGTTTTCGCTTCAAATTGTTTGGCAAGATGCGTCATGGCAGCTTCGGTTTTGGCAATCACCAATAAACCCGAAGTATCTTTGTCAATTCGATGCACTAATCCGGGACGTTCGCTGCTGTTCATTGGCAAATTATCAAAATGATACGCCAACGCATGCACTAAAGTTCCGGTATAATTCCCATGACCGGGATGCACCACCATTCCTGGCAATTTGTTTATCAATAACAATGCATCATCTTCGTAAACGATGTCAAGCGGAATATTCTCCGGATTAATATGGTTTTCATAAGGAGGATGGGTAAGCATCACACGAACCACATCATTGGCTTTCACCTTGTAATTCGACTTTACAGTGGCGTCGTTTACAAAAATATTTCCTTCGGTAGCTGCGGTTTGTATTTTATTGCGAGTCGCATTTTGAATTAGGCTCATCAAGTATTTATCAATTCGCAAAGACGCTTGGCCTTTGGGAACTTCAAATCTAAAATGTTCAAATAACTCGTCTTCTAAATCTATTGTATCTATATTATTGTTCATCAACTGGTGTTTCTTCTATTGGTGCAACCAGAGTATCCGCAGCACTTTCTTCTTCTTCATAACTCATTTTTCCGTCTCCTAAAACCAAATCAATTTTGGATGATTTCAAGACTCTGTCCCCTACTTTCAGGTTTCTTCCTTTGAAACGCATTTCCAATACCATGTCTTTTCCAAGATTTGGAACATACGTAACCGTTCCTTCTTCAAGCCCTAATGCTTTCAATGTAGGCACCGCTTCACGATATGTTTTTTCAATCAAATCAGGAATTCGCACGGATGAAAATCCCGAAGTATTTATTTTTATGTATATTTTTCTACCCACTTTTACCTTTGTACCCGGCGATGGATCTTGCTCTACCACACTGAATTGCGGGAAATCACTTCTATAATCCACACTATCCAAAAGCACATAATCTAAATCCAACTCATCCAGCTTTTCCTCCACTTGCTCTTCAGTCAATTTACTCAAATTCGGAACTGCAATTTCATGACCATGATCTGTTGTAAAAGTCAACCAATGCATAAACAAATAGCCCAAAGCGGCAATAATGGCAAGAGCAATTAATACTTGTACTAAAAAGACGCGGCTTGTAAGATACTTACGTAAACTCATAAATTTATTTTTATATGTGGCAAAGATAAAGCTATTTCGTTTCAAAAAAAATGATAATTTTGTTTAATGCTTTTTGGAGCTATCCCGATAGCTATCGGGACCCGCTATTCGTTGCAAATGAAATTCACTGAACTCCAATTAAAATGAAAGTATAGTGAAGTAATCTTTTTATCCGCCGAAAAGGCTGACAAAAAGGATTTCTCCCGAAGGTTCGGGACTATCGGGGCTAAAACATAGTGCTAAAAACACCTTATTATTTATTCGAACAACTAAGAACAAAACGATACAAAATGAAAAACATTGCCATCATCATGGGCGGATATTCCAGCGAGTATAAAATCTCACTTATCAGCGGAAACGTCGTATATCAATTTCTGGACAAAACGAAATACAACGGATTCCGAATCCATATTTTCAAAGAAAAATGGGTCTATGTTGATGCTAATGAAGCCGAATTCCCTATCGATAAAAATGATTTTTCAGTAACTGTTGATGGTAACAAAATCACTTTTGACTGCGTTTTCAATGCCATTCATGGAACTCCGGGCGAAGACGGATTGATGCAGGCGTATTTCGAATTATTACATATTCCGCAAACTTCCTGCGATTATTACCAAGCAGCATTGACGTTCAACAAACGTGATTTATTATCCGTTTTAAAACCATACGGCATAAAAACCGCCACTTCTTATTACCTAAACAAAGGCGATGCCATCAATACGGACGAAATTGTAGCTAAAGTTGGTCTGCCTTGTTTTGTAAAACCAAATAAAGCGGGTTCCAGTTTTGGAATTTCCAAAGTAAAAACCATCGATGAATTGCCTATCGCAATAGAAGTTGCTTACAAAGAAGACAACGAAATCATCATAGAAAGTTTCCTTGACGGTACCGAAGTTTCTGTAGGAGTCATCAATTACAAAGGAAAAGTAACCGTTTTACCCATCACCGAAATCGTTTCTGACAATGATTTCTTCGATTATGAAGCCAAATATCTGGGTAAATCACAGGAAATCACACCCGCAAGAATCTCGGATGAAATGACCCAAAAAGTGAGCGAAATAGCCAAACGCGCTTATGAAGTCCTAAAAATGAGAGGTTTCTCCAGAAGCGAATTTATATTGGTAAACGGAGAACCACACATGTTGGAAATGAATACTATTCCGGGATTAACAACGGAAAGTTTGATTCCGCAACAGGCCAAAGCCGCAGGAATTTCATTGAAAGATTTGTTTAGCAATGCGATTGAGTTGGCTCTTTAATAAAACACTTAGTTCTTAGATTCTAAACACAAACTTGTCATTTCGACAAAGGAGAAAACCCATATAATGATATTCCTCCTCTGTCGGAATGACAAAATAGAAAAAAAATAAATGAGAAAAGCCATATTCCCGGGTTCATTTGACCCCATCACTTTAGGCCATGAAGACATCATCAAAAGAAGCATTTCACTATTTGATGAAATCGTAATTGCCATTGGTATCAATGCCGAAAAAAAATACATGTTTTCACTGGAAGAAAGAAAACGTTTTATCGAAGAAACCTTTAAAAATGAACCTAAAGTTTCGGTGATTAGCTATGAAGGTCTGACCATTGATTTGTGCCATAGAATAAAAGCAGATTTTATCCTTCGTGGTTTGCGCAATCCAGCCGATTTCGAATTTGAAAAAGCAATCGCCCACACCAATCGTCGTTTATCAAAAATAGAAACCGTGTTTTTATTGACTGCCGCAAGAACTTCGTATATCAGTTCCAGTATTGTGAGAGATGTAATCCGCAATGGAGGTCAATATGAAATGCTGGTTCCCGATGCAGTCCGAGTAAAATAATTTTAAAGAGATTTTGTCAAATCGAGCGCAATGTTATTAAGTTAAGCTGTTTCAACACGTCACTTCGAGTGATTTTGAACATTAATGCGAAAGCTTTAATGTTTAAAATTGTATCGAGAAGCCTTTAAAACGTAAGGGTTCTCGATACTTCGCAGAAATTTTCTATTGCAAATTTCTACTCAACTCGAACTGACGAATTCATAACCTTAATGGCATTGCGCTCGACTTGACAAATAAACAGTAACCATATAAATTTGTGAAACGAGGCAATAAGCCGTAATTTCGCCTAAAAATAAAAGCCATCAAACAATGAGTATAGAAAGAGAATTAAGCAAACGTAGTGGATCGAAATGTGAAATTTGTGGTGCAACCGAAAACCTAAAAGTATATCAAGTTTTACCAACCAAAAAAGGCGGACTTGACGAAAGTATCATGGCTTGCAACACCTGTATCGACCAAATCGAAAATCCAGATAACGTAGATTTAAATCATTGGAGATGTTTGAATGACAGCATGTGGAGCGAACACACAGCGGTACAAGTAGTCGCGTGGAGAATGCTTAGCCGTTTACGTGCAGCAGGATGGCCTCAAGAATTACTGGATCAAATGTATTTAGACGAAGATACTTTGGCTTGGGCGCAAGCAACTGGCGAAGGTGAAGACGATGAAAACAAAGTGATTCACCGTGATAGCAACGGCGTGATTTTGGAACACGGAGATTCAGTAGTTTTAATCAAAGATTTGAAAGTTAAAGGCTCTAGCATGGTGGCCAAACAAGGAACTGCAGTACGTAACATCAGACTGGATCATGAAAATGCGGAATACATTGAAGGAAAAGTAGATGGTCAGCAGATTGTTATTATTACACAATACGTTAAGAAAATATAGTATTCAGTGGTCAGTCCCGACGCTTCGGGATTAGTGGTCAGTGACTTCATTATAGCAAAAAATCGTTAACAGTAAATTTGATTTACTGTTAACGATTTTTTTATTATCATTTTTTTTAGTGCTCGCTAAAAGCTAAACACTAAAAAACTACTCTTCTTCTTTCTTAATCACTTTTCGAGCGACTTCGATTTTAAATTTCTTACCTTTCATTTTTTCGTCTTTAATGGCGTGCAATAAATCTTTTACTTTATTGAATTTCACGGCAGCAAACGAAATAAAATCTTTCACTTCGATTAATCCTAAATCGCCTTTTTCTAATTTTCCTTTTTGGGAAAAGAAACCGACAATGTCAATTTTATTCAGTTTATTTTTCTTTCCGCCACTGATATAAATGGTTTGAAATTCGGGCGGTTTTGGCAATGAAGTCGAGTTTTCCACATTCAAAACGTTCATTCCATAATCGATATAATCCATTTTTTTCTCACTCTCATGAGCAATTATATAAGCAGTTCCAGAAGCTAACATACGTGCTGTACGTCCGTTTCTATGGGTAAATTCGTCTTCTTTGGATGGCAAATGATAATGAATTACGTGATTCATTTCGGGAATATCAAGACCACGGGCTGCCAAATCAGTTGTGATTAGATAACTTACACTTCCGTTTCTAAACTGGATTAAAGCGCGTTCTCTTTCGTCCTGATCCATTCCGCCATGATAATAGGTGGCATAAATTCCTTTTTCGTTCAACGTATCGCTAATGCGTTCTGCAGCATCACGATGGTTGCAAAAAACAATTGCCGATTGTGATTTCAACGAACAAATCAAGTTGAACAAACTTCCAATTTTGTCTTTTTCTTTCGAAACGACCATTTTCATCGAAAGATTCGTTTCTTCTTCATTTTCTGGAATGAAATCCAAAATAGTTGGGTTTACGACTCTTGTATATCTTGGAATCTCAATATCGGAAGTTGCCGAAACTAGAACACGTTTGTTCAGTTTCGTTAATTTTCCAATGATAAATGACATTTGCTCGTGGAAACCCAATTGCAATGATTTATCAAATTCATCCAAAATCAACGTTTGGATTTTATCCACACGAAAAGTTCCTCTGTCGATATGATCTGCAATTCTTCCCGGAGTTCCTATTAAAACTGCTGGAGGATTGCTTAAATTCTTAATTTCAGTATCAATGGAATGTCCGCCGTAGCACACATTTACTTTATAATCAGTCCCCATTTTTTTCCAAACCTGCTCAATTTGCAACCCTAATTCACGTGATGGAACTAAAATTAAACATTGAACCGATTGAATTTCGGGTTGTAACATTTCTAAAATGGGCAACAAAAAAGCCAAAGTTTTTCCGGAACCTGTTGGCGAAAGCAATAAAACATTATTGTCATTCAGGATCGTATCTTGTGCTACTTCCTGCATTTCGTTCAGGCTTTCGATACCTAAATTCAAAAGTATATTGTTGGAATGGTGTTTCTTATTCATTTTGCAAAGGTAATTTTTAATTCTGAGTTATGAATTTTGAATTATAAATTTTCATTCTTTTAAATCAGGAGTTTCCTTTTAGTCGTATCATTTCTATACGTATCGAAAAAAAGCTACATTTGATATTCCATTTAAAAACCGAAATATGAGATTTTTCACATTCCTTTTTTTACTATTCTCCATCAGTTCATTTGCACAAAAAACGAATAAATACGATACTTTTTTCGAAAAAGGCAATGGAAATCAATCCGCATCTTATCAAGAAACAATTGCATATTACAAACTTCTGGCGGATGATTTTCCTACTATCCAAATGCAAAAAATGGGATTGACAGACAGTGGCGAACCGTTGCACATGGTTGTTTTTAATCCGGAAAAACAATTTGACTTTGGAACCATCCAAAAGAACAAAGCGGTAATTTTGCTTAACAACGGCATTCACGCAGGTGAACCGGACGGAATTGACGCTTCAATGCAATTGTTTAGAGATTTAGCTTTGGGCAAAATAAAAGCTCCGAAAAATACGCTTATCGTTTGTATTCCGGTATATAATATTGGAGGCGCTTTAAACAGAAACTCCACTTCAAGAGCCAATCAGGACGGACCGGAAATTTATGGCTTTCGAGGCAATGCCAGAAACTATGATTTGAATCGGGATTTCATCAAATCAGATACCCGAAACACGAAAAGTTTTGTAGAAATATTCCATAAAATAAATGCCGATGTTTTTATTGATAATCATGTCAGCAATGGCGCAGATTACCAATATAAACTCACGTACATTATGACCCAACATAATAAATTGGGAACCGTTTTAGGTGATTTTTTAAACACTGAAATGATGCCCGCTTTGGTCAAAGATTTACAAAAAAAGAACATCGAAACTACGCCTTATGTCAATGCCTTTCAAGACACTCCGGACAAAGGTTTTGGTCAATTTTTTGAAAGCCCGCGATTTGCAACAGGTTACACTTCATTGTTCAATACAATCGGATTTGTCGTGGAAACGCACATGCTTAAAAAATATGCAGACCGTGTGAAAGTGACGTATGAATACATGCGTTCCGCAATCGATTTTACGGACGCTAATTACCAAAAAATCAAACAACTGCGATTGAAAAATGAAGAGCAGTATAAACCACAGCAATCGTACACTATAAAATGGGAAATTGACAGTACAAAAACGATTCCTTTTTCGTTTTTAGGCTATGAAGCCAGTTACAAAAAAAGCGACGTCACATCCGGAAATCGCTTGTTTTATGACAAAACAAAACCATTCAAAAAAGACATTTCATACAGCAAAGAATTCAAATCAGTAAAAGAAATAATCATCCCGGAAGCGTATATCATTCCAAGGGGATTTTGGCCTGTAATTGAATTATTAAAGAGCAATACTATTTCCTATCGTCAACTAAAAAAAGATACTATAATTGAAGTAGAGAGTTATAAAATCGCAGACTTTAAAACGACAAATTCAGCGTATGAAGGTCATTATTTACACAGAAATACAACGGTAACGTCTAAAATGGAGAAACTGGCTTTCGCCAAAGGAGATTACGTTATTCCCACACAACAAAAGGGAATAAAATACCTATTGGAAACATTGGAGCCGGAAGCAATAGATTCTTTTTTTAACTGGAACTTTTTTGACACGATGTTACAGCAAAAAGAAGGCTATTCAGATTATGTTTTTGAAGATTCCGCTACACAGATTTTAAAAGAAAATCCAAAATTAAAAGCTGAATTCGAATATAAAAAACAAAGCGACATTAATTTTATTAATAACCCCGAAGCGCAACTGGATTGGATTTATAAACATTCCGTTTATTATGAAAAGGCACATTTGCAATATCCGGTGTATCGCGTCTTAAAATAAAGAAAAGCTCCTATTTCAGGAGCTTTTCTTCTTCAAATAATAATTTTATGTTCTCGTAAGAGTTTTTTAATGCCTCTTTAATTTGTTCTGGATTCATCCAAGCCACCTTTTCGATTCCTTCTTCTAATTGACCTTGTGGAGTTCCTTCAAAGTCAGATTGCATTTCGAACCAATGCGTAATTTTCAACTTGTATTTTCCATTACGCCTAAAAACGTGATAGGTTTTTTGAAGTTTATGGGATATTTTCAAGCCATTTACACCAGTCTCTTCCTCTACTTCACGCATGGCCGTGGCATCAATTTCTTCTCCTTTTTCGATTCCGCCTTTGGGTAAATCCCATTTTCCGTTTCTAAAAATGAACAAAACTTCGCCTTTTTTATTGTAAACTAAACCGCCACCAGCTTTGGTAACAGGTATTTTTGCTTTCAAAGTCTTCATAATCACGCTTTCATCAGGATGATACAAGTATGCTTTTTGAATTTTATTTTGAAATATTTTCACTATAAGTTGCTCTATGTCAATACTTTCTAACAAAAACAATTGAAAATCGGTCTCCTTAGAGATGTGATTTGTCAAAAAAAGTGGTTTGTCGTTAACAAAAACTTTATACATTTGTACTATGATTTTTAATAAAGATACAGCCGAAAAAACAGCCGAATTTCTTTTGCAAATAAATGCAATTAAATTGAATCCAAGAAATCCTTTTACATGGGCTTCTGGATGGAAATCGCCTATTTATTGTGACAACCGATTAATCCTCTCATTTCCAGCCGTAAGGAATTATGTGCGGGATGAATTTTCCAAAAATATTGAGAAACAATTTGGTAAACCAGATGTTATTGCCGGTGTAGCCACTGGTGCAATAGGAATTGGAATGCTGGTAGCGGAAAGTTTGGGATTACCATTTGTGTATGTTCGCCCAGAACCAAAAAAGCACGGAAGACTAAACCAAGTAGAAGGTTTTTTACAAAAAGGACAAAATGTAATTGTTGTAGAAGATTTGATCAGTACGGGAAACAGTAGTTTACTTGCCGTTGAAGCTTTACGTGAAGCTGGAGCGAATGTAAAAGGAATGGCAGCAATCTTTACCTACGGTTTTGATGTTGCTGATGAAAATTTCAAAAATGCGCACCTGGATTTATACACGCTAAGTAATTATCAAAATTTATTGAATTTGGCTGTAGCCAAAAGATATATTACGGAGGAGGAAGAACAGACTTTAAGAGAATGGAATGTGAGTCCATCCACTTGGAATATTGAAGTTTAAAAAAACATAAAATAAAATACCGGAAATATGAACTTAGAAAGTCCAAAAGTTAGTGTCTCAAAATCAGCTCAAGAATTGTTTGATTTATTGAGTGATGTAAAGAACTTCGAAAAATTAATGCCCGAAAACATTGCTAAATTTGAAGTTATTGGTGACGATGCTTTTATTTTTGGATTAAAAGGAATGCCAGAAATTAAGCTGAAAATGAAAGAAAAAGTGGCTCCAAGCAAAATTGTTTTGGGTGCGGCGAGTGATAAACTTCCATTTACATTGATAGCAAACATAGATACTGTTTCTGACAACTCCAGTGCTGTAAAACTTGATTTCGAAGGTGATTTCAATCCTATGATGGCTATGATGATAAAAGGTCCAATTGGAAAATTTATCGAAACTTTAGCCGGAAATATGACTAAATTGTAAAAAATAGCTTAAAATAAATAAGAAACCCTTTTAGTGCAAACTGAAAGGGTTTCTTATTTAATTGCAATAATCAGTAGTTATACCAAACACATGTATTATATAGTCCAAATTTCATCTAAAAACACATAGCTATATCCACAGATACTCATTACCTCTTTTTTGCTTGTAGCTTTTACGAGGTTAGTAATGAAATCTT
>NZ_JBLVPV010000014.1:0-95625 GCF_048286775.1 Flavobacterium glycogeni | reverse complement strand
AAAAAGGAGTTGAAATTTATTTGCAAAAACAAAAAGAACAACAAATTAAATTTCTTACAAAAAAAGCTATTGAATTAAACATGCAACTGGTTGAAATATAAAAACGTCAATGGTAGTGATTTTAAATAGTAATGCGATAGCTTTAAATTAAGTTGTTTCAACCGTCACTTCGAGTGATTTTTAGCATTAATGCGATAGCTTTAATGCTAAAAATTGTATCGAGAAGCCCGTGCGAGCATCTTGCTCGTACCCACAAACAAAATAAAATACAAGAAACTACAACCCTAAAAGTTGTAGTTTTTTTTGGTAAAAACAGCATTTACAGTTTCCCATAAAATCCCTGAATTAAAAGAAGTTACTTTTGAAAAAAGATATAAAACCAGAATATTTTCAATCAGTTTTTTCGGTATTAATTTATATATTTGAAAATAAATAAATACTGACGTTTATCAGACAAAGCGTCCCATTTTAGGGGTGACAAGTCGAATATTGTCAGAGCTATGTGCAAGTTAGCAGATATTTTTTGTGAGACACTTCAAGATAGACAACAGAATAAACAAATTTAATATGGAATTTAGACAATACAGCCTTGACTATGCAGACACATTTGCACAAATGCGTAACAACCCTAATGTTTTAGATAATGGTTATGACAAAACACCTAATCCATTTACAAAACAAGATGCAATAGATTTTATAAACATTCAACTTGATAAAAATCCTTCTCAAAGATTTTTTATATTCTATGACAATGAATTGGCAGGAGAAATAGGAATTACTATTCAGGATGATGTGCATAGACTTTGTGCCGAAATAGGTTATTTCATAGCAGAGCCATTTTGGGGCAAAGGCTTGGCAACACAAGCTATTGCAAAAATGACTGAATATACTTTTGCAACTTTTGACATTATAAGAATTGTAGCTGGTGTTTTTGACTTTAATAACGCATCAATGAAAGCATTAGAAAAAAACGGATATTATTTAGAAAGCATAAGAAAGAAAGCTGTTATCAAAAAAGGGCAAATTATTGATGACTACATTTGGGTAAAATTAAACGACTGACAACAAAAACAACGAACCGCTAACAGGCGTCAGACTGTCTAAAAACCTAAAACAACCCTCTGAGAATTGCATATTTTAGATTTTTCAAAGATGGGAGTCCGAATATGAAATATTAAAATGGAGGTTATTAGACACACTGACGTTAGCGGATATTTTTTGTGAAACACTTCAAAATTGATTGAATGAAAAAAGACAATACTTGTTCTTTGGACAATTGGTTTTCAAAGTGTTTTTACTCTGATAATTAATGCGTAAACAACTATTAATTTAACTAAATAATGACAGAATCAAATCAGTTACTTTTCTTCTTTAGCGCCTTAGGAGCTTTTAATGGCTTTTTACTTTCATTATATTTTGCCATAAATACTAAAAAGAAAATTTTCACAAACTATTTTTTATCCTTACTACTGCTGGTTTTAAGTATCAGAATTATTAAATCCGTATTTTTCTATTTTAATCCGCACTTATCCAATATTTTTATTCAGGTTGGGCTTTCGGCTTGCGTTCTGATTGGTCCGTTTCTTTTTTTATATCTGAAATCATATAGAAAAGATGAAAAACCAAATTGGACAAAACATGTAATGCCTTATTTGGCAGTAATAACAATTTTAGGAATTTTTTATCCATATGTTGAACATCGTGAAGTTTGGAGTAGATGGATTGTAAAAGCAATATATTACCAATGGTTGCTTTACATTATTTTTTCCTTAAAATACCTCCAGCCGATTATTCAAAAATTCAAAGAAAAAGAAAGTTTAAAAAAAATAGATGTATGGCTCCTTAGCATCTATCTAGGGGTTACATCTATATGGTTAGCATATACTACCGCAGCTTACACTTCTTATATAGTTGGAGCTTTATCATTTACATTTATTTTGTACTTAATTGTCTTGCTTTTAATTTTTAGAAATAGTAATGAATCCACTTTTTTTCAAGAAAAAGAGAAATACAAAAACAAAGAAATGGACGCGGAAACGCTGGATCTAATTGGCCAAAAACTATCAATAATAGTTAAAAAAGAACTGTATCTTAATCCAAATTTCAGCCTTGAAGAAGCCGCAAAAGAACTGAAAGTAGCAAAACATCTATTATCTCAGTATGTAAATGAAATCGTAGGTAAATCTTTTTCAACTCTCATTAAAGAATATAGAATTGAAAAAGCAAAAAAATTATTAGAAACCGAAAAAAACTATACAATTGAAAGTTTAGGTTATGATAGTGGTTTTTACTCAAAATCGACTTTCTTTACTGCATTTAAAAAAATAACCGGCTTAACTCCCGCAGAATATCAAAAATCACACTCAAAATGAGTTCGATTCTATAAAATCATACTCCCATTTTGCGAACTAGATCCTGAAAGACATAGTGTCTCTATACATTTGGACTCATAAAAAAAAATCATTTATGTATAGATCGACAACTAAATTTTATCTAGTAATTTTTATGGGCATTTTATTCAGCTCATGGCTTACATCTGTTTACGCGCAAAAAAAAGTCTTGTTTGTAACATCAAATCAGGATTATTATGGAAACACTAAATTAAGTGCTTCCAATCACTTTGAGGAGATTGTAGTTCCTTATGACATATTTATAAAAGCGGGATACGCTGTAGATTTCATCAGTCCCAAGGGTGGGGCAATTCCGATTGGCTATATCAATTCCTCTGATAGTATTCAGAAAAAACATCTTTATGATGCCTTTTTTATGGACAAATTGGAGCATACCTTACAGCCATCAGATATCAAAACAGACGATTATAGTGCCATTTTTTTTAATGGTGGCGGAGCAGCCATGTTTGGTGTGGCAGAAAACCAAACTATTCAAAACATTGCAAGGAAAATTTACAACAAGAATGGAGTAGTTTCCGCAATTTGTCACGGCACGGCAGGGTTAGCCTACCTGAAAGATGACGCTGGAAAATCGCTGTATGCTGGCAAAAAGATAACAGGTTTTCCCGACAAGTTTGAAAGCAAGGAAAAAGAATACTACAAAACATTTCCTTTTGCAATTGACCAGGCCATAAAAAGCAATGAAGGCAACTTTGTGTATTCTGATAAAGGTTGGGACAATTTTGTTGTTGTTGATGGCAGATTTGTAACCGGACAAGACCCTAGTTCTGGATCAAAAATGGCTCATGAGATCATAGCGCTTATTGAAGCAAACACACCCCATATACAGAAAGAAACAATTAAAAGGGTAGATAAGGTATTCTCGGAGTGGGACAATGCTCCATCTAAACCGGGCGTGGCAGCAGGGCTATTAAAGAACGGTAAAACTGTCTATTTACAAGGATTTGGAAGTGCAGATATAAATCATCAAGCACCAATAACCATAGACACCAAATTTCAAATAGGTGCTATGTCAAAGCAATTTACGGCTTTTGCAATTTTACTGCTGGAAGAACAGGGAAAACTGTCATTATCTGATGATGTTCATAAATATATTCCACAATTACCTGATTTTGGGCATAAAATAACCATTAAGCATTTGTTAAGCCAATCGAGTGGTTTGCCTGACTTTTTAGCCTTAAAAGAAATTGCAGGGTGGAGAGATAAAGATGTTTTTACGCAAAAAGATGCGTTGGATTTAATCTTTCAACAAAAGAAATTGGATTACATACCGGGTACAAAATTTTCTCAGACTTCATCAGGACTCCTTTTATTGGCTGAAGTAGTAAAGCAAATTACAGGGCAAACTCTGGCAGCCTTTTCTCAGGAACATATTTTTCAACCCTTAGGTATGACCAATACCTTGTTTTGTGATGATAGTGAAATGATGATACCCAATGTGGCTGTTCCCTATCAAGCTAGTAAAAACGGGTTAAAGAATAGTCATAGCAACAATTCCATTACTGGAACTACCAATCTTTACACTTCGGCAGCAGATCTAAGTCGTTGGTATCTCAATTTTGAGAACCCCAAAGTAGGCGGCAAAAAATTAATTGAAAAACTGACTGCTCCCGTTACTTTAAATGATGGCACCACCACTTTTAACCCTACTGCCGGAAGATTATTATACGGACAACAGCATCAACATGCAAAACGAGGCGTTCCAAAAATTTGGGCTTTTGGCTTAGAGGGCGGTTATGCAAGTAATATTTTCATATTTCCACGTCAACATGTTACTTCATTTGTACTTGGCAACAACAATCGATACAATGGTAGCCTTGCCATGGATATGGCTAATGAAGTGCTTGGGGATATATTTCCTGAACCATCAAGTATTGATTTCAGTAAGCTTAAAACCATAAAAATGACACCCCAACAATTAGGAGCATACAGTGGCTATTATTGGGACAATGAAAGAGTGGCGGCTCGTAGAATTTATGTAAAAAATGACACTTTACGTTACCAATCTTTAGGCAGCAATGACGAAAGCCTATTAGTGCCAATATCAGAAAATAGTTTCCAAATGGTGGTTGATGACTATAGTGTTATCATGGTAAAATTTCGTAAAGAAGCTGGTACTATGAAAATGATTTATACTTCTGGCGAAAGCGATGAATATGCATATGAAGCCTACAACCCTATAAACTACTCTACTGATGCTTTGAGTGAGTTTACAGGCACATTTTACAGCGATGCGTTAAAGACAACATACACATTGTCTCAAAATGAAAAAGGCTTATTTACAAATAATAAAAATCAACCCGTAATAAGTTTCACTCCTATTCAGGCGGACTTGTTCCTAAGTAGTACTCGGAATTTTGGCGGTATTCGGTTTGTTCGTGACAAACGACAAAATATTACAGGGTTTTATATAAATTCTGATAGGATTAAAAATCTATTTTTTGAAAAAATAAAGCATTTAAATATAGATGCTGATAAAACAGCAATAAATTTGCATCATTAATTCTATTCCCGATATCGGGACGTTATAAATAAATTTCTTTTCTATATAATAACAATCGCCTCTTTTGAATGCAAAAGGGGCGATTTTTTTTACCGATATGTTTACCCGATCTACCGACTGTTTTTGGACTAATTCCCTAAAATGGATAGTAAACACCAATAATACTGGTAATAAAAGACAGTACTAATGGTATTAAACACCAATAATATTGGTAATAAATACCAGTATTATTGGTATTTAACACCAGTAATAGTGATAATAAGCACCAATATAATAGGTTGTTTTAGGGAGTACTATTGGTCTTTAATACCAATAGTACTGGTAACTTGCACCAATACTGCTGGTAATTAACAGCTGTTTAATAACAAAAACGACTACCTTTATAGAATAAAATATAAGAAAGATGATAAACACCAGCAAGAAATACAAGAAAGATCTCGGGGAACATTATCCTTTGATAGGTAATTTTATTCATTACCACGTTATTCAAAATAAAATTAAGAAAGCCGATGTGGCTCGGGCATTAGGGATACTACCCACAGGATTGAATGATTATTTCAAGAGAGACTCGCTACAATTTGCTATTTTATGGAAGCTGAGCATTGTCATGAAACATAATTTTGTCGCCCAATTGAGCGAATACCTGCCCTATCGTTTTGAAACCATCCGCGAAAAAGCGCTCCCATCTGGTGCTCGTTTTCAACGAGTACCAACTTAATTGTAATACAAAACGTAGCGTTTGTAACGCGGTTCATGAACCAATTATAAGCTTTTTCCATTAAAGAGTATTTGTAGTTAGTTCTTACTTTTGAGAGGCCTATTTAAGTGTGATTGCTTCGTTCCGATAGCTATCGGAACTCGCAATGACCAGATTGTGGAAACGGTATTATGAAAAAAGTTCGTGATTTTTAGCCCTGATGGTAGCGGCATCCTCGTAACGAAGTGTAGAGATACAGCGAACAGCAGGAGGTTTCGTTCTTGAAAACTTCAATCATTCTGCTCCAAATTGTAAATAGGTCCTAAACCTTTTTAGTAGTTTTACTGTAACACTTTTTCAATACTGCACTCTTACTGTAGAATCTATTGTTATTAAAAGCTATAATTTATGAAAAAAATTATTTTAAGTGCAGTTGTGCTTTGTTCAACTTGCATATTGCAGGCGCAGTCCATCAATAAAATTATCAATACAAAAGACGTTACCGAAATAGAGAAAGTGCTTTCGGCGGATGATATGCAAGGCCGAAGAGCGTTTACTCCTGGTATCGATAAGGCTTCCTCTTATATTGAATCTGAATTTAAGAAAATAGGACTGCAAACATTTAACGGAGCGAAGGATTTCAAGCAGGAGTTTTCCATGACCGAGTCTAAAAATGTTTCCCTAAAGGTGCTGATTGATGGTAAAGTAATTGATAAAGGTGATATGGTTTCTTTTTCATACCAACCTCAAGTTGCTTTGACTGAAAAAAGTGATGTTCAGGTTGTAAAAATAAATGCTGGAGATAAATTTGGTCCGAAGTTTTACGAGTATTATCAGAGCGAAAAAAATCTTTTGGTTCTTGTAGATGCTTCTTTTAAAACCCGAATCCAAAATGTGAAACACATTCCGCAAATGACTGCTAATCCTGGAGGAAATACGGTTGTCTTTGTTTTTGGCACTACTGAAGCGACTCAATTTTCAATAGAAGGCACCAATACAATTACAAAAAAAGCATTGAATAACGTAGTAGGCGTATTGAAAGGCAAAAGCAAGCCAAATGAATATGTTGTGTTTTCGGGGCATTATGACCATTTAGGTGTGGGTTCCCCGGCAGAAGGAGTGGAGCACGATGGTACCGATTCTATTTATAATGGCGCTAATGATGATGCCGCTGGAACAACAGCCGTAATCATGCTGGCCAAGTATTTCAAGAAACTAAATAATAATGAGCGTACGATACTGTTTACCACATTTGTAGCAGAAGAAATTGGAGGTTACGGCGCACAATATTTTTCGAAACAATTAAACCCAGCGCAAGTAATGGCTATGTTTAACTTGGAAATGATTGGAACGGAATCGAAATGGGGTAAAAATTCGGCTTACATCACTGGTTTTGAAAAATCTAGTATGGGGGAAATACTTCAGAAAAATTTACAAGGATCAGCGTTTAAATTTTATCCGGATCCTTACCCGGAACAACAATTATTCTATCGTTCAGATAATGCGACTCTAGCAAAACTGGGCGTTCCTGCACATACGATTTCTACTTCTAAAATGGATAGCGAACCGAATTACCACAAAGTAAGTGATGAAATAGAAACTCTTGATATGGTTAACATGACACAAATCATTAAAGCCATTGCGATTAGTTCTTCTACTATTGTTAACGGAAAAGATACACCATCAAGAGTGGATAGTAGTACCTTGAAATAGAAAGTAGGATACTTCTTTGGACTTCTTGATAATTGAAGTTTGTTTATTTTAATGGGTAATTATTTTGCAATCTGTTTATTGTAAAATAATTACCCATTACTATTTTTTACCCCCCGGTGCGAGCATCTTGCTCGTACCCACAAACAGAATAAAACACAAGAAACTACAACCCTAAAAAAGTTGTAGTTTTTTTGGTAAAAAACAGTATTTATGGTTTCCCCTAAAATCCCTGAATCAAAAGGAGTTCCTTTTAAAAAGATATAAAACCAAACGTTTTTCATCAGTGTTTTCGGTATTAATTTATATATTTGAAGAAATAATAAATGCTACAAAATAGCGCCAATCCACCCAAATTCAGGTATAACGAAGGTTTTTTTCGCGTATATACAAGTTGGCAGAGATTGCAAAAAAATCGAAATACTAAATAAAAAATGAAACACTCTAAAACAAAAATTTTATCAATCCTATTCTTTTTAAATTTCCTTTTTGCATTTGGACAAAACGTGAACGAAAAGCTATATAAAGCTGTGAAAGAAAATAATTTAAACAATGTTGATGAATTACTAAAACAAAATGCAAATCCAAATTTTACAGAAGAAAACTCTTGGATGAAAGTAAATCTTTTAATAACTGCTGTAAATAATGATAATTATGAAATTGCAAAAAAACTAATAGAAAACAAAGCGAATGTAAATTGGAAAGATGGATTTAATACAGATGCTTTATTGTATGCCTGCTCGAAAGGTAACATTAAAATTGTAAACTTATTACTAGAAAATGGCGCAGATATAAACTCAAAGGATAACCAAGGAAATTCAGTATTATCTGCCGCAAAAGAAAGTAATAATAAAGAATTAGTTGCATTGATTGAAAATAAATTGAAATTAAAACCTGAAAAGAAGAATAGTAAACTAAATGATTTAATTGAAAAGGCTGACAAATTATGCATTGAAAACAAGAACTATAAAAAAGCAAATGAATTATATACTTCCGCAATAAATTATAATGAAAATCTTGTGGAAATTTATACAAAACGGGCAGGAACATTTTATGCTATGCAAGATTTTGAAAACGCAATAAAAGATTTTACAAAAGTACTTGAGTTAAATCCTAAAGATATTTCCACTATTTATTTTATGAGAGGTTTAAGTAAAACTTTATTAAAAAAAGAAGATAAAGAAGGTGGTTGTTCAGATATAAAAAAAGCGATTGATTTAGGTTATAATACTTCCGATTTGAATGGACTTGACGAATACTGCAACTTTAAAAAATAAAAGCAACCATCTGCCAACAGGCGTTTGGGTTGACTGGGGATTTTAGTGGAATTACCGTTTTTATTCATAATTACGTTCAGCCAAAAATACTCTGGTTACAACTCCCCCATCCATCCTAAGCACCAGAACTTTAGCTTCAACCTGACAATACACTATGAACATTCAACATCTTCCTAATGATTTAAATATTGACACCAAAAGTGAGGTGCAAATTTTTGATTATAATGTAACAAGTTCTTCTATCAAGAATAGGGTCATGCTGAATAAGAATGTTTTTAGCTTTTTGCTTGAAGGAACAAAAGAACTCATCACGCAAGACAAAGCAACAATTATTAATAATGACGCATTTTTATTAATAAAATCAGGAAATTGTTTAATGACGGAGAATCTTTCGGAAACGAATGCATATCGAAGCGTATTATTCTTTTTTAATGATGATATGCTACTGAAATTATTGCAAAAAAACAACCTTTCAAAAACGGTTCATTCAAGTGCTAAACCTTATGAGATATTCCAATATGATGACTACATTCATCATTTTGTCCAGAGTTTGATTAAAATAAAAGAATACGATAATTCACTTCAAAGCAGCTTATTGCAAGCTAAATTTGAAGAAATAGCAACCTATTTATTGCACAGAAACGGCACTGAATTTTTAAATAACATACTGCCTTACCAAGACAGTCAAAGCAGGCATTTTACAGCTGTAATTGAAAGCAATAAATTGAACAATCTGACCATTCAGGAACTTTCCTTTTTATGCAACATGAGCATTTCTACTTTCAAGAGAAATTTCGAACAACACTACCAGACAAGTCCCATAAAATGGTTTCAAGAAAAAAGATTAGAGTACGCCGCTTACTTATTAAATAGTAAAAAGAAGCGTCCCATTGATATTTATGCTGAAATTGGGTTTGAAAGTTTATCAAGTTTCACTCAGGCATTTAAAGTAAAATACAATACTACCCCAAAACAATTTCAACTGGAAAAATGAACTTCCGGAAACACTTTTAGAACTTTTTAGAGTAACCCGAAAGCTTTGTGGTAAATTATCTTTGCAATCTAAATTTTTAAAATAATTAAAAAATGAAAAAGATTAATTTAGCATTGCTTTGTTTGCTATTTACAACAACTACGATTTTTGCCCAAAAGACATTTACTTTAAGCAGTAAAGATTTGGGCGGACAAGCCACAAAAACCGAAGAATTTGGCGGCTTTGGTTGCACAGGCAAAAACCAATCGCCTCAATTATCTTGGGCAAATGCACCGGAAGGCACTAAAAGTTTTGCAATTACGATGTATGATCCTGATGCACCAACGGTCAGTGGATGGTGGCACTGGGTGGTATTTGACATTCCAAGCAATAGCAATGAATTAGTTACAAATGCAGGCAATGTAACAGTAAACCTTGCGCCAAAAGGAGCCATTCAAAGTGTTACAAATTATGGTGTTGCCGGGTATGGAGGCCCATGTCCCCCTGAAAATCACGGATTGCATCAGTACATAATAACGGTGTACGCTTTAAAAACAGACAAATTAGGTTTAGACTCCAACACAAATCCTGCAACTGTTGGATACTATCTATGGATGAATACTATTGCTAAAGCAAGTATTGTAACCTATTACCAAAGAGAAAAAAAATAAATAGATGTAAAGTAAATTCATAAAACCAATAGCCCTTCGTTGAAAAACTGAAGGGCTTTGTCGATAAATAATACCCAACATTATACGATGACTTTAAAAGGTGTTTAGAGTTGTGAATTGCTTTCCCCGATTACTATGCGAGCACAATGTCATTAAGTTAAGCTGTCTCAACCGTCACTTCGAGGCTTAATTTTTTTACAAAAAAAGCAATATAAAATGACATTCATTGTGTCACCCTGAGCGCATTCCGATAACTATCGGAAGAAGCCTCACGTAATAAAAAACGTCAATGGTAATGATTTTTAATAGTAATGCGATAGCTTTAATGTTTAAAATTGTATCGAGAAGCCTTAAATATATAAGGGTTCTCAATACTTCCTAAAAATTTTCTATCGCAAATTATTATCCAATGGCTCGGAAATACACTAAATTTTATCGTTAACGCATTACCGTCACTTCGAGGCTTAATTTTTTTACAAAAAAAGCAATATAAAATGACATTCATTGTGTCACCCTGAGCGAAGTCGAAGGGCTACGTAATAAAAAACGTCAATGATAATGATTTTTAATAGTAATGCGATAGCTTTAATGTTTAAAATTGTATCGAGAAGCCTTAAATATATAAGGGTTCTCAATACTTCCTAAAAATTTTCTATCGCAAATTATTATCCAATGGCTCGGAAATACACTAAATTTTATCGTCAACGCACTACCGTCACTTCGAGGTATAATTTTTATCCTAAAAAAGCAATATAAAATGACTTTGTCTGGTTGTATTCAATTATATATTAAATTGCTGTTATTTCCGAGGTTCAACTGTCCTTAGCTTCCACAGTCGAGTGTCAAATGTTTGAAGAATACGTAAAAAGAAAAGCTGTTTGAGCGTAGCGAGTTCTTTTCTTTTAGTATTCGAAAACTAATTTGACCGACGAGGAAGTGAAGACTTGATTTTTTTGTTTCTTTTTTGATCAAGCAAAAAAGAAAATTAGTAAGCCCTAATTATTTACTTTCAATAAAACGTCAATGGTAGTGATTTTAAACAGTAATGCGATAGCTTTACTGTTTAAAATTGTATCGAGAAGCCACCAGCTAGTGCGAGCACAATGTCATTAGTTTAAGCTGTTTCAACCGTCACTTCGAGGTTAATTTTTTTACAAAAAAAGCAATATAAAATGACATTCATTGTGTCACCCTGAGCGCAGTCGAAGGGCTACGTAATAAAAAACGTCAATGGTAGTGATTTTAAACAGTAATGCGATAGCTTTACTGTTTAAAATTGTATCGAGAAGCCACCAGCTAGTGCGAGCACAATGTCATTAAATTAAGCTGTCTCCCCCAGCTATCGCGAGCAGAAATAAACTCAAACGCTGGTGCGAGCATCTTGCTCGTACCCACAAACAAAGTAAAAGACAAGAAAACTAACCCTAAAAGTTCTAGTTTTTTCATTAAATTGCATTATCTATGAGTAGAAAATATAAATTTGGAGAAAGTACAGGAGCTTATTTTGTAAGCTTTGCCACAGTAAATTGGATTGATGTTTTTACAAGAGTTGTCTATTTTGATTGCATAATAGAATCGTTAGAGCATTGTAGAAAAAACAAAGGACTGGAACTTTATGGTTATTGCTTAATGCCCAGTCATGTATTAGGTGATCCTTCTGGTCTAATGAGAGATTTTAAAGGATTTACTTCAAGGAGAATGCTGAAAATTATTGAAGAAAATGCACAAGAAAGCAGAAAGGAATGGATGTTGCGGATGTTTGAAAGAGCTGGAATAAAAAATAGCAATGTAAAACACAGACAATTTTGGCAACAAAATAACATGCCTATTGAAATTTGGTCATTAAAAGTATTTGAGCAAAAACTAAATTACATACATAACAATCCCGTAGAAGCAGGATTTGTAATCGATCCAATAGATTGGAAATATAGCAGTGCTAGAAACTACGGTAATAATGAACATTCTATTTTGGAAATCGATATGAATTAGATTGTGTCCGAGCAAGATGCTCGCATGAGCATGGGCTTCTTTTTGTATATTTGACTTCAGTAAAAACCGAAACTATAATCAATACACAATGAATATGAAAATAGGTATTAAAATTGAGAGTTATGATATTTTTACCTACAGAAGGATTAGACGTGCCATTGGTTATCTTGGGATAAGTTTGCCGATACTTTTAGTTGGTTTATCTTTTATTATTTTTTTCAAAACTCAAGTTCAACCCTCCATAAGCCATTACTACTATACCAATCTCAGGGAAATTTTTACAGGGACATTGTGTGCAGTAGGCTTATTTCTTATCCGATACAAAGGGCATGGAAATATTTCTATTTGGAAAAACGACAACTTGCTTACCAATATAGCTGGGATAATGGCATTAGGCGTTGCATTAGTTCCAACCAATCCTAATGATTCTTCAAATAAAATTTATACCCTAATTCCGTATGCCGAAGAATTGCTTGGGTATCTTCATTATGGGTTTGCCACTATACTATTTTTAATACTTGCATTATTAGCTATTAATGTTTTTACAATAGGCCAAGAAAATGAAACCAATGCTCCTATAAGTATAGTAAATGAAAATAACATTTATAGATGCTGCGGCTATTCGATACTTGTATTTGTTATTATGGTGCCTATTTCGGTTGAATTCAAATTATTTCCTTACTCTACTTTGGTTTTTGAAGCACTATCCCTTTTTGCATTTGGTGTCGCTTGGTTAATAAAGGGACGTGCGTTAGGAGACAAAGGCAAAATTGGACAAAAACTATATCGAGAAAACAATACCATCAGCACAGAAAAAATAGTAGAAGAATAAAGGATTATATCATTTTGCTACGGGTTTATCTATAGCTTCCAAAAGCAAATGAAGAAATAGTATCTCTTCTTCGATTGTTTCGCTTACTTCGATATTAGAAACCGACTGCTGGTTCACTCCTAATAACACTAGCCAATACCTCTTGTTTTATAACTCGTAATTCCCACGCTGGGCAAAGTTAGGAGACTTTTGCCTTGCCCACGCGACGAACAGCTCGGTGAGTGGGGCTTTGACCTGTATTAACTATACTGTATGTCCCGCCCTATTTTTTATATATTCAAAAAATAATGATTAACGGTTTTTGTATAAAATTGGCTCTGCCATCGAAGTTCTACCATTTGAATTTTCTCCTGTTTTATGACAATAATTTTCTCTATAATTCCAATTTTCAAAATTTGCCCATAAATAATAAGCTTCTAACGAAAATGGACGTTTGACATCAAAAGGAATCTTTACTCCGGTCCTTATACAGAATCCAAAATATTGTTGATAGGATTGAGTGTTATTGTACTCTTTTGGCTTTTTGTATTCTATTTTGTCTTTAACTACATTATTCTGAAATTCCTCCCGTTTCGGTTTTGACTCTTTTGAGATATTTGTTTCTCCTTTAAAATCGTCATAAAGTTTTTCTGGGAATTTTCGATTTTGATACAATTCATCGGTCACATCCCATAATACTTCAGATGATACGTAGGTTTTTTTAAAACCAAATAGCTCTTTTTTGAATTGGGGTCTTTTTACATATATACAAGGACTGGTTAAAATTACATCATTTGTATAACCTACGGTTTCTTCATAAAGTTTGTCAATTGGATTTAGAGAACTTGTAAAATAAATACCATATTCAATGTTTTTGACCATGCATTTATCAAGTAGATTGAGAGAAGTTAGCAAGCCTTCTTTTTCATTTGAATAGAATTTAGCATGCAAATCTTTACAATAAATAATTGTAATGTTTTTGAATTCTTTAAAAAAATCCAGATCATTTTTATTTAAACTCTTCCCTGCTTCTCTTTCATTTTTTCCGAAAACCAAGACTACTTCCAGTTCAGGATCATGTTTATAATTTTTAAAGACTTCTTTACAATAATCATCTAAATGAATAAACGGAGATAGAATTAATAATTCTTTTTTTGCATTCCATATAATATCTGTTAATTTATCAGCAAGTGCTTCTCCAGTGTAAAATTGTGCCATTTTTAAATTTTAATGTTTAGCGTTTTTTTTTAAATTATGTGTTTCTGAAAACTTATTTATTGTAGGCACGGAAAGAATTTCCGCGCTAGCGAACCGCTGGCATATCCAGCTGATCGGGTTAACAATTTCCATCTGAATAGGGGACTTAAAATGTCATCAATTCCACTCATTAATTCTGATATTAAATCATCAATCTTAAAATACTATTTTTTTTGATAATTTAATTTACCTGCAATAATTTTTTTCTGATTTTTAGAGTTTATTTCATATTCAATTATAAAATCTGAATTGCTCTGAAAAAATATATAACTTGGAAATGACTTTATTTCATTAGTGTTAATAGAATCAATTTTGACTTGAATTATTTGATGGTCATTTTCATTGAAAATTTTATAATCAAAAATCCAACTTAATAAGTATTCAAATTCTTCGGTGTTATGGACTATTCCATACGTAAGGCCTGGAATAATAAAATAACTGTAGTTTGACAAATCATTGTTGTTTTTTACTTTGCTACTTGATATATGCTTAACTTCATTAATAAAAGCACCATTTTTTTTTACAAACTCATCTAAAATTGAATAACGATTTGGTTTAATGAATTTTTTGAAATCTATAATTTTAACAAAGTTTGGGATTTTTAAATTTATTATAATATCTTCTTTGAATGTCGAGTTTTCATTCTTAACTACAATAGGTAATAAATTATATTTTTGAATTATTTTCCAATATTTCAAAAGGTATTGAATTTTATGTAATTTTGAAAATAATTTATTATATAATTTAAACTTCTTTAATTCAGATTCGCTTCCTGAATATGAGCATCCATCATCATAACCAAAAAGAAAATTTTGGATGATAATTTTTTTACTTTCTAGTAAATCGCCTAAATTGAAAAAATCATTATCAACTTCTATTGAAATTATTTGATGAATTAAATTCTTTAAATAATCTTGCTCGTATTCAGTTATAAGTTTAGGTTTATTTTCATATTCTGAAAGAATAAAATCAAACTTGTTAACTTCATAAAATGGCTTATGCAGTTTCAGCTCATGCATGTGACTGATTAACAACTTTGTTTCATCTATCAATTTATTATAGTAGCTAAAATTATCAATATTAGAAATACTTATATCATTGATATCCTTTGAATAATCGATTTTATTATTTAGCCAAAAACTTAAATCAAGAGATCCTTCATTTAATAAATTTGGAAAGTTAATTTGACTCCACTTCAGTAAATTTTCAGTAAAATCTTTTTTGCTTAATTTACTCCCCTCGGTTGATAAAATTGAGAATTCACCAACTAATGCTTTTGCAATTAAATCTTTGTGTTCGTAATTTAGATTATATTCATTTACATTAAATAATTTATCTAAGTCTGCATTAATTGCCTTTAATAATATTGAAGTATTCAAGGGAAAAATGTCAATACTGATTCTGTTTTTAATATTTTCAAGTACTGCAAATTGCTCTGTAAATGTTTCTTTTTTGACATTGTTTGCAAAAGTTTTTGCATCGATTGTCGAATCACCAACAATGATTATTTTGTATTTAATTGCATTATTAAAATCTGAATATAACCCATTTATCCAACTTGTAATAGCAGCTCTATTCGATTGACCTATTGTAGATTTTACTTGACAAACCTCAACACTTTCATTGTAATACCAAATTATGTCAACCTTATCATTTTCTGTTTTTGGCTCTATCTGTATATAATCCCATTCATTATTTAGTGATTCTAATATAGCAATAATTGATTGCATAATATATCCTCTCATTCCCTCCTGTCCACTCATAACTTTAACGATTTTCTAATATGGCAATTTCCTTCTCATTCAACTCATTTATCATAGGATCAATTTCTTTTTTTGTGGTTTCGATTTGAGATTTTTGGATTTACTCTGTATGTTTGTTGACTTAAATGTTTTTTGAGGACTGAGGGCTGGAATAATTACATCGATACCCCTTTTATTAGATTACCAAAGTAGGGATTTTTTCTGAATAAAATAGTTCCTCGAAAAGGAGTTTTAAAATGAACTTAAAAACATTATTTCATTATTTTCTATAGTTATTTCTGAGTGAGACAGCCAAGTAAAACAAGAAAGGCCGCCTCCATTGAAACAGCCTTTCTTAATAGTTTTTTAAGTAATTATTTATCTTTAAATAATCTTTCTAAATATTCCGCTTTTTCTTTTTCAGCTTGGAGCAGTCGTTCGTAAAGTTTTTTATTTTCTTCAAAAACTTCAACTAATTTTTCGATAGGATTGAAGCTTGGTTGATAATTAAATAATGCACCATTATCATGATTATTAACTGTATTTCCAATAATATTAAAAACAGCTTCTTCCGAAAAGTTTTTTAGAACCGCTTCATTTACTCCTAGTGCTTTTGCAACTTCAAGTAATTTTTCATCTTCAATAGTTTCACTATTTTCCATATTAGAAACAGTTTGCTGACTTACGCCCAACGCAATTGCTAATGCTTCTTGTTTCATTTCTCGCAATTCTCTAATGCGACTGATGTTGCGTCATATATGTTTTGGTTTTGTTGCTGTGTTCATTCTTCAAAGGTATTAAATCGTTCTAAAATTTTTATTGGTAAAATACCAATGTAGTATTGTGTGATACAATCTTAATTGGTTGGGTACGGCAGGAACTGTTCGGAACTTGCTATGACCTAAACAAAAATACACATTTGTCAGAGAAGTTTCACTCAGAAAAATCAAAATTATGAACACAATTGAATTTCCACAGCAAAAAGAATTGGAGGCAGCAATTAAAGAACATATCAAGACAGCTGCTATTTACTGTTTTGGTAAACGTGTAACAACTTATAGTTCAAACCATACCATTTATCCTGATACGGGGATACAAAAAAAGCATTCTCATTTGTACCTATTAGTTCTCGTAGAGGAAACCATAGAAAATGCAACCAATGACATTAGTGATAAAATAAAAACGAAAACAGATGGGAGTATTACCGCAACGCTTCTTATCCACCAACTCAGCAATCTTAAAAAAATGTGCGACGATCAGCAGTACTTGTTCTGGCAAATCATGCAAAATGCAGAGCTACTATACCAAAATGCAGAAAAGTCCCCATATTTAAACATTACCGGAACTCCAAAAAGAAATCTAAAAGCCGCATCGCTTTATGCAGCAAATAGGAAGAATAATATTTCCACTATTTGGGGATGGGTGTATAATGATGATGATGCTCATTCCTCAGATGAAGTAAAAATGTCCGGTCTTCATCAAATAGTGGAACAAACTTGTTTGTCTTTGATCCGTGTTTTTCTGGGATATACCCCTAATCACTTTTCATTAGACCATTTATTTAATCTTTGTGAATACTTCACCACTATAACTACAGAACTTTTCCCCCGTAAAACTCAGGAAGATCAATCCATGTTTAAACTACTGAAGCAGCAACCCAGTGCTTTACGTTTTAGCAAAGCTAATGATGTTGATTATTTGTATTACGAGTTACTAGAAGAAAGATGCTGTAAATTTAAAAACCAAGCGGATGTTTTGGCACAAAAAGAACTCGATCGACTAAAGGAAATTGAAAATGAACTGGATAAACAAAAAAATAATTAAAGACTATGGAAACAAATGAAGTTAAAACCTTAGAAGATTTAAAAGGAGTTGCCAGGAAAAGCTTTGTAGTTCTAAAACCTGATGACAGGAAGGGACAGTACAATATAACGTTGCCGGTTAAAAGTTACCTTGAATTGCATTTTTTTATAGTAGATATTGTAAAACTTTCACTAATAGCACTTGATGCAGAACAAGAGTCTGTGACGACTATTAAAAATCCTTGCGCTGCCATACGAGGCGTATTGGAAATTGTGTTGCGGCTTGTCCCATTAGAAGAAGCTGAATTATTGGATAAAATTCATGAAATGATTAGGAACGATGATCAAGAACAAGATAAAACTACTAACCTCAAAGAATAGAATTATGGAAACAGATGAAATTAAAAAGGTAGAGAATAATAGAAAATTAAGCGTTCGCTATTTCAACACACTAAAGCCTGTTACAGATAAAACGGATATGTACACTGCTGAAATCAGAGTGCTGAATTATTGCGAACTTGGGTATGTTATTTATAACATGCTGAAATTATGCATTCTGGCACTAGACCAAGAAGCGCCTGAAATTTCAGAGACGATCAAAAATCCATCTATTAATGTTGCGAGCGTATTGGAAATCGTTGCTCAGTTACTTCCTCTGGATGAAATTGAGTTATTGGATGAAATGCATCAAATGCTTAGTACAGATTCGCAGGACCTCAATAAATTAACTACTGAAAAAGAATAGCTATGGAAGCAAATGAAATTAAAAGTACACAGGAACTACAAGAATTAGCTAGTGCACTTTTTACAACATTAAAACCTGCTAAACATGAAAGTGCATTTATACTGCCTCGTTCACCGTACTTGATTATAAGGTTTTATTGTTTGTAGTCCCGTTTTTTCCACTCTTGCCATTAGTTGTAAAAATAGGCCATATAATGATCCTCAATCTCCTTTACCTCATCATCTGTCAAAACGGAAAATTCTTTTTCAAGGGCTCTTTTTGAAAGTTTTCCATTATTCTGTTCTAAAAATCGAATGAGTATAACGACTGTCTTGTCGGGCATTTGAAACGTATCGTCAAGATATCGTTTCATATCATCATATTTTTGAAGATAGTTTACCTCATTGGGAATTACGTTTTCAATGGTGTCATTCACGCAATCATATAAAAATTCGGCTTGTTTGGTAGCGTCAAAATAGCGGTAAAAATCAATCGTTTCATTCAAGACTTCCACATTGTTGTTTTTTGTAGTTTTCCAATCTATAAAATCTAATAATGGATGCGAAAAGGATTCTAAAACTATTCTATAATCATCGATATGATTTAAAATAGAAGCCGAAACTGGAAAAATTATTCCTTGTTGTGCAAATTGCATTTTGGCTAAAATATGATGTATTAAATAGCGGTGTATTCTACCATTACCATCCACAAAAGGATGGATAAAAACAAAGCCAAAGGCTATTTTTGCTGCTGCAAGAACGGCATTAAAACCAGAATCTTCTATGCTTTTATAGGTTGCAATTAGTCCGTCAATCAAGGGTTCGATGTCTTGCCATTTTGCCGAAATATGTTCGGGCATGGGTTCTCCGGTAATTCTGTCATGTTCGCCCACAAAACCTCCTTCGTCTCTAAAACCCATTTTTATAAAACGACTATTTTCTATTACTATTTGTTGCAACCGCAGTAGTTCTTCTTTGTCTAAAGGTTTTGACCCCGCTTGTCCTATGGCTCTTCCCCATCTGACGGCACGATTATTTGTTGGATTTTCGCCTTCTATGGTAAAGGAAGCTTTAGAATCTTTTAGTAATAAAAATGCTGATGCACGATGTAATACGTCTTTGTGAATGGCATTCAAATAGGTGTCTTTTTTGCTGGAAAGATTAGCTTCTATGTAGCGTTCTAATTTTTGAGTTTTAAATATCAAAGGGCAAAAATTAACGGTACCAGGTAAATTGTTTTTAATGCGGTGTCGTCTGAAATTGATACTTATAGGTGAAGCATATTGTACTGTTTCATCTAATAAAGACACAAAATTACCTTTGTCCAAATCCAAAATATTTAGTTTGGTACCTAATAGCCATTCGTACAAAAACCAAATTTTTCGGCTGTATTGTCCTTGTGGTTCCAGTTGTACAAGTGTTTCTATCTCGGCTGTAGATAATTTTTCGAATAGTTTTTTAAAAAACAACAGATTTACCCCTTCGTATTTTAATGCAAAAACCAATTGTTTGTAGAGCGTATCTTCCGGTTCATAACGAGAGGTAAGTACTTGCCATTGGTCTGTATTGTACTGACGTTTTTTGGAGCTTATTAGTGTTAGACTATTGGGTAGTGGTAGTATCAAAGTATAGGCTTCTATTAGAGCACCATATCCTACTAGCAAACCTTCTTCTGGTGTACTGCGACCGTGAAAAATACTTATTTTAAGTGAAAAGGACTTATTTTCCATGTGATTTAGTGAAAAATGATTATTCAAATATAAATGAAAAATCTTTAATATAGGTGAAAAATACTTAAAACAAGTGAAAAACACTTATTTTTAACACACTTAGGTGAAAAATACTTATGCAATTTATATTCGTTTATTTTTAAGGTTTCCACAATCTTGTATTGGTACAACTTTTTTTTTGTTACTATTTTGTTTTACGAAAGTTATTTAATATTTGATAAAGCATAGATAGTGTATAGATAGTGTATGGATAGTGTATGAATAAAGCATCGATAAACAGTGCTTCATTCCTCCTAATGCTTCCTCCACTATTTATACCCGTTCATAACTCCTGCAGATTTCTTTATAATAGCAACATCTAAATTCTTAATTTGCGTCCTTAAATTAGAAGGAGAAAATGAAGGTCTGTATTGCCGAGAAACCAAGTGTAGCACGAGAAATCGCATCCGTTTTAGGAGCCAATACCAAACACGATGGGTATTACGAAGGCAACGGCTATGCCGTAACCTACACCTTTGGGCATTTATGTACCTTAAAAGAACCGAACGATTACAAATCCCATTGGAAAAGTTGGGATCTGAATAACCTGCCCATGCTTCCTGACAAATTTGAAACCAAAGTGGTCGAAAATTCGGGAATTCAAAAGCAATTCAAAATCATAAAAAGCCTGTTCGACAAAGCCGAATTGGTCATCAACTGCGGGGATGCGGGGCAAGAAGGAGAACTCATTCAGCGTTGGGTCATGAATGAAGCCAATTATAAAGGCGAGGTACAACGCTTATGGATTTCATCTTTAACCACCGAAGCCATCAAAGAAGGTTTTGAAAACTTAAAACCATCCGCCAACTACGATAATTTATACTACGCAGGATTTTCCAGAGCCATTGGCGACTGGTTACTCGGTATGAATGCCACCCGTTTGTACACCGTAAAACATGGCGGGTACAAACAAGTTTTGTCTATCGGACGGGTGCAAACCCCAACACTGGCAATGGTTGTGGATCGATTCAAAGAAATTGAGAATTTCAAACCTCAACCGTATTGGGAGTTGCAAACCATGTACAGAGAAACGCTTTTCAGCTATGAGGAAGGACGCTTTTTGAAAAAGGAAGATGGCGAAATTTTGGCGAATAAAGTCCAGGAAAGTGAGTTTGAAATTGTTTCTGTCGAAAAAAAGAATGGCAATGAGTTTGCGCCTAAGCTCTTTGATTTAACAGGTTTACAAGTATATTGCAATACAAAGTTTGGGTTTTCGGCTGATGAAACGCTTAAAATTGTTCAGACTTTATACGAACAAAAAGTAGTCACGTATCCGAGAGTCGACACTACGTTTTTGCCTAACGATATCTATCCAAAAGTACCCGGTATTCTGCAAAATTTAACCAATTATGCCGCATTGACGCAACCGCTTTTAGAAAAGAAGATTAAAAAATCGACCAAAGTTTTCAACGATAAAAAAGTAACCGATCACCATGCGATTATTCCAACGGGTATGCAAACCAACTTGCAATACAATCAGCAACAAGTGTATGATATTATTGTAAAGCGTTTTATTGCCGTGTTTTATGACGATTGTTTGGTAGCCAATACCACAGTAATTGGAAAAGCAGCCGATGTGCTGTTCAAAACCACCGGAAAGGAAATCTTGAAAAAAGGATTTCGTATCGTTTTTGAAGACCCAAACGCCAAAGAAAAAGAAGCCGATATATTACCGAGTTTTGTTGTAGGCGAAAAAGGACCACACGAACCCTCGTTTTTAGAAAAGGAAACCAAACCACCCAATCAGTTTACGGAAGCCACTTTATTGCGCGCCATGGAAACCGCGGGCAAACAAGTGGATGATGAAGATTTACGCGAATTGATGAAAGAAAATGGTATTGGGCGTCCATCAACACGAGCCAATATTATTGAAACCCTGTTTAAACGCCAATACATTGTTCGGAACAAAAAACAGGTATTGCCAACACCAACGGGGATTCAATTGATTGACACCATTCAAAATGATTTGGTAAAGTCGGCTGAACTTACGGGTTCCTGGGAAAAGCAGTTGAAAGATATTGAAAAAGGAACCTTTACCGCCGCCGCGTTTATCAACAATATGAAGCGCATGGTAGAAGTCTTGGTGTATGAAGTACGAAGTGAAACCAGACGCGCCAATATCTCGCATGCGGGAAATGTCCAAAAAGAAGTTGCTAAAGTAGAGAAAAAGAAAGCGGAAGGAATTTTGGCGGAAGCCTGTCCGAAATGCAAAAAAGCAACACTCATCAAAGGGAAATCAGCTTATGGTTGTGGTGATTATAAAGCAGGTTGCACTTTTCTATTGCCCTACACTTTTGCAGAGAAAAAAATATCAGAAAACCAATACTTACGATTGCTTCAAAAAGGGTCTACAGTAAACTTGAAAGACTTCAAAACCGATGCCGGCTCTGTGGAAGGCTTGCTTCGTTTCGATGAAAATTTCAAACTTGTATTAGAACCAAAGAAAACTTTGGCGAAAGCCATTCCAGACGCATTAGCCTGTCCTAAATGTCAAAAAGGAACAGTTCTTAAAGGGAAAACCGCTTATGGTTGCAGCTATTATAAATCGGGCTGTGATTTCAAAGTCACTTTTGATATGGTCAGAACGAAACTAAAAGATCAAAAACCGACTAAAGAATTGGTTTATTCTATTTTGAGCGAAAGTATTTAAGAACATTCAAAAAATATTTTTTTTACCACATAGAAACATAGAAATAAAACTTCTAATTAGAGAAATAATAGAAAATAATACTATTTTTCACATAGTTTGACTATGTGAAAAGTAAAACATCTATCAAACTCTTTTTAAATACTAGAATTTCTATGCCTCTATGTGGTAAAAAACTACACTCAACTGAATCTGATCACTATTTTAGCCTGATTACTTCATTATTCACAATGAACCATTAATTCGATGGGTCACTCTTTTGCATATTCCAAAACTAAAAAAGGGACTCTATTTTATTTTTTCATACTTTAGCTTTTCAAAATAACATCAAAAATTTACACCAATGTTTCAAAAAACGACTCTTTTACTGCTTTTGTTAGCCATTGTTTCCTGCAAAAATTCTGATTCAAGCAAAAACGAAAAAATCAAAGCGGCAAGTTGGCTTTTGGGTAATTGGGAAAACAAATCAGGTGATGGCAATCTAACGGAAAATTGGAAAAAAGTAAACGACAGTACTTTTGAAGCACAATCCTATTACATAAAAGAGAAAGATACGTTGCATTTTGAATCTATTATTTTGCAACAAAAAGGAGAAGAACTGATTTATACTGCAACTGTACAAGGACAGAATAACGATAAACCAGTAGCTTTCAAATTGACAACTGCAACCGATAAACAAGTAGCATTTGAAAATTTGAAACACGACTATCCTCAAAAAATCAGTTATACCCAAATTACTCCTGACAGTTTGGTGGCTAAAATTTCTGGAATCCAACAAGGGAAACCAAGCTCTGAGAGTTTTTCGATGAAAAAAATCAAATAAAAGTTTAACATTTTATAATCAAATCAAAACCTTGCTCTAGAAAAGCAGGGTTTTTTTATACCCAAAACTATGGAAATCATCTCGTTAAAATATTATTTTTAATTAGTCTAAATAATATTTGTTGAATAAAAATTAAATTTTATTTTTGTCTTATTTTTATTTATTCTAAATAAGCTTTAAATCCTTTAATTTTTAATCATGAACTATTTAAAACAACGAATACCTCAATTTATTTTCCTCGCCTGTCTAGTACTACTTTCTATAACCACCGCTTTTGCCCAAAACTCCGGTAGCATAAATGGAACCATTTTGACTAGTGACAACAAACCCGCCGAAGGAGTTTCAGTTTCTATAAAAGGAGCAAACAAAAATACTATTGCGGATAACAATGGAACTTTTACACTAAAAAACATGCCTGAAGGAGTTCATATCCTAAAAGTTACTTTAGTTGGGTATAATGACCTGGAGCAAGAAGTAAAAATTACTACTGGAGAAGCTACTGCCGTAGCACTAAAACTTACCTTATCGAACAATGAACTCAACCAAGTAGTGGTTTTGAGTAACAAAAGTGCTTTCAAAACGAATCGTGTTTCATCTACGCTACGATTACAATCTCCTATTATAGAAATACCCCAAAATATTCAGGTCATAACTGGAAAACTTATTCAAGACCAACAAATTTTCAATATGCTAGAAGGTGTGACCCGCAATGTGAGTGGCGCTACAAGAGTGGAACATTGGGATAATTATGCCAATATTACGATGAGAGGCAGTCAAGTAGCCGCTTTTAGAAACGGAATGAATGTAAGCTCAAGTTGGGGTCCGCTTACGGAGGATATGAGTATGGTAGAACGGATTGAGTTTGTAAAAGGTCCTGCAGGATTTATGCTCGCAAACGGTAACCCGAGCGGTTTTTATAATGTAGTTACCAAAAAACCAAGCGGACGTACCAAAGGCGAAGCGAGTTTAACGTTGGGAAGTTTTGATATGTATAGAGGAACATTAGATTTTGATGGGAAGTTGACCAAAAACGGAAAACTATTATACCGCATTAATGTAATGGGCGAAAAGAAACAAAATTACCGTGATTTTGATTTTAATGACCGCTACACATTTGCTCCTGTACTTAAATATTTGGCAACCGATAAAACAGCAATAACACTGGAATACACGCAACAATTTTCTAAAGTAAATGCCGTTGGGAGTAACTATGCTTTTTCTAAAAAAGGGTACGCTGATTTGCCTAGAAACTTTACCACTTCAGAATCAAATTTAGACCCGACAAAAATGACAGAAAGAAATATTCTTGCCATTTTAGACCATAAAATAAGTGATAACTGGAAATTAACGGCTCAAACATCCTATCTTAATTACCAACAGGAAGGAATGTCATTATGGCCAGCTGGCTTTGATCCTACCAATGATGCGATTCTTAAACGTGCAGGAGGAAATTGGGATATTTTAGGAAAAATCTATGTTGGACAAGCTTTTATAAATGGCGAAGCTAAAACAGGATCCGTAACCCACAAAATACTATCAGGATTGGATTTAAGTGATAAAACATTTTTTCACGACTGGTCACAAACCTTTACAATGCCTGATTTAGACATATACAATCCGGTACACGGAACACTGGCCGCCTCTCCTACTTTTGACAGAAGTAAAAGTCTGGAAGATAGAGGTGTAAAATACCAAAACAGTTACAAAGCGCTATATGTCCAGGACGAATTGGGTTTCTTTGACAATAAACTTCGATTAACATTGGCAGGAAGATATACCGTACTTAAAGCGTCTAATGTTTACTCTGGGGGTACCAAAAACGAAAAATTTACACCAAGAGTAGGTTTGAGTTATTCTATTGATAAAAACACAGCCGCCTATTTTGTGAACGATCAATCTTTTAATGAAAACTACGGTGCGGACTGGCAAGGCAAATCTTTTAAACCTGAAACTGGAGGGAATATAGAATTCGGTTTAAAAAGAGACTGGTTGAACGGAAAATGGAATTCAGTTGTTTCCGTTTACCAAATTACCAAAAACAATGTGCTAACATTAGATCCTGAACATTCCAATTCTACAAACCAATTCAGTAGAGAAAGTGGACAACAAAAAACAAAAGGGTTTGAGGTAGACCTTAGAGGTGAAATTTTCAAAAATTTAGATCTTATTGTAAACTATGCCTTTACGGAAGGAAAAACAACCAAAGACACTGATCAATCGCTTGTGGGCACTCAAGTAGCAGGAACGACAAGACATATCCAAAATGCTTGGTTGAATTATAAAATAGATAGAGGGACACTAAACGGAGTTGGTTTTTCATTAGGATACCAATACCAAGTAAAGAGAGCACCTTGGTTTATTTCACCTGATAATACAGGAATGCTTCCAGACTATTTCCGATTGGACGGAGGTGTTACTTACCAAAAAAATAAAATATCAGTCAACCTTGTTGTCAATAATATCTTGAATAAATACTTGTATTCTGGAGGATATTATAGCTATAACACCATGTATTACTGGCAAACAGAAGCCGGAACCAACATGCGCTTATCTGTTGGGTATAAATTTTAGAGTTAGTTAGTTTTGTTTGTTTAACTAAACTCCTCATTTCGGTGGGGAGTTTTATCCATTTTTAATGAAAAATAATAATTTCAAAAAACTGATAGGAAAAGTACACCTATGGTTGGGTTTATCATCAGGCATAATAGTTTTCATAATTGCCATAACGGGTTGTTTGTATGCTTTTCAGGAAGAAATACAAAACAGCACTGAAGAATATCGTTTTGTAAAAGAACAGGAGGATGCTTTTTTACCTCCTTCAAAATTAGCTGCGATTGCTAAAAAAGAGCTTCCTGATAAACTACTCCATGCTGTAAAATTCAACGAAAAAAATAATGCCGTAGAAGCTGAATTTTATCATTATGAACCCACGTATTACTATACGATCTTTATAAATCCTTATACAGGAAAAGTTTTGAAAACGGTAAACAATGAGGAAGGATTCTTTCCTTTTATACTAGACGGACATTTTAACTTATGGCTTCCCCCTGAAATTGGTCAAGTCGTAGTTTCCGTAGCCACTTTAATTTTTCTTGTATTATTAGTCTCGGGATTGATTCTTTGGTATCCCAAAAATAAAAATGCGGCAAAACAGCGCTTTTGGTTCAAATGGAAAAATGGCACGAAGTGGAAAAGAAAAAATTACGATTTACATAATATCACCGGTTTTTATATGCTTATAATTGGGATTATTTTTGCCGTTACGGGTTTAGTATGGGGATTTCAATGGTTTGCGTATTCGTATTACAAAGTGTCCGGTGGTGAAAAATCATTACTATATGAAGAACCGCTTTCGAAAATAAATACAGCAACAAATGCAATTGCAAACCCATTGGATAAAATTTGGCATAAAATGCAAAAAGAATATCCTCAAGCGGAATCCATAGAAATACATCCACCAGAAACAGTTGCTTCACCAATAGCCGCCAATGCTAATTTAGACAAAGGAACCTATTGGAAAATAGATTACCGTTATTTTGATCAATACAGCTTAAAAGAAATGAATGTTTCCCATTTATGGGGCAGACAGAAAGATGCTAAAATTGCCGATAACCTTATTAAAATGAATTATGACATTCACACAGGAGCCATATTAGGTTTGTCAGGCAAAATATTTGCATTTCTGACCAGTTTACTTATTGCGAGTCTTCCAATATCCGGATTCTATATTTGGTGGGGACGAAACAGAAAATCAAAGCCAAAAATTTAACATATTGACCTTAAACCAAAACCTTGCTCTAAATAAGCAAGGTTTTTTTATGGTGTTAAAATGCTGTATTTCAACTGCGTAAAAAATAATTTTAAATTACTATTTATATTTAATCTAAATAAGTTTTGTTAAATCAAAATTGGATTCTATATTTGCATCGTTATTTTTAATTATTCCAAATAAACAATCATGAAATATATTTTACCGCTTTCGTTAACCTTTTTATGTAGTCTGGCTGGCTTTGCACAAACAGCAGCAAATGATATAGAAAACACAAAAGCTATTGAAGCTTTCGACACTGTTTCTGACACCATAAAAAATAAAAAAGGAGGGACTCTTAAAGAAGTAATCATTACTTCTAATCATCAAAAAGCACCAGTATCTGCCTTACGTTCTGGATTGAAACCAATGGACACGCCACAAAGTGTACAAGTAATTGGTGCTGAAATCATTGGTCAACAACAAGCCATCCGCTTGAGTGATGTGATAAAAAACGCAAATGGTGTTTATGTAAGTTCTGCCCGTGGTGGAGCTTCAGAATCTTTTTTCTCAAGAGGATATGATATGTCTGCAAATAATATGTTTAAAAATGGTTTCCGTCTTAATAGCGGATCTATGCCAGAGGTTTCTTCTCTAGAAAAAGTAGAGATCCTAAAAGGGAGTTCGGCATTGCTATACGGAAATGTAGCACCTGGAGGGATATTGAATATGGTGACAAAATCGCCTTCTTTCACAAAAGGAGGAGAAGTAAGCATGCAAATGGGAAGTAATTCATTCTACAAACCATCAATCGATATTTATGGTCCTTTGAACCAAACCATAGCATACCGATTTACTGGTTCTTACGAAAACTCGGAAAGCTTCAGAGATAACGTAACAAAAGAGCGTTATTACATTAACCCCTCTTTTCTTTTCAAAGTAAGCAACAAAACAGAAATTACACTACAAGGAGATTATTTACACGATGATTGGACGCCCGATTTTGGAACTGCAATTATCGGAAAAGAAATAATTGATTTGCCACGCAGTATGTATTTGGGAGCGCATTGGTCTAATGGGCAAACGAAACAAGCTAGCGTATCTGGATTAGTAAATCATAATTTTAATGATAATTGGAAACTAAATTTCAACACTTCTTTTCAAGATTACAACAGAACTTCTAAAGGGACAGAGCGTATTCAGCCTGCAGCAAACGGCGACTGGAATAGACCATTAGGACAAAATAAAAACCTGGAACAAATAATCGGTGAGCAGTTCAGTTTACAAGGAAATTTTACAACAGAAACAATCAAACACCAACTATTTACAGGTGTAGATTTAGAGAATTCATTTAAGCAAGACTATACATTTACATTTGCCCCACCAACTTATGGTAGTGGAAACATTTTTGATTTCGACAATTTTAATCAAGGAGGAGCTATTCCAAATGCTGATATTACAAAAATAGCAAAAACTGACACGAACCGTTTTGGAATTTTTGCACAAGATTTAATTTCTATTACAGAAAAATTTAAAGTTTTGGCAGGAATACGTTGGTCTTGGCAAGAAGCTGAGGTTGTAAATTACAACACACCAGTAGGCAAACCAGCTACAATAGATCCAGTAGCAAAACGTAAAGATGAAGCATTTTCACCAAAAGCTGGTTTAGTATACCAACCGACTAAAGATATGTCGTTGTTTGCAAGTTATTCTAGTTCGTTTACACCAAATACTGGACTTACAGTTGATGGTGATGTACTAGAATCTTCTATCATAGACCAATATGAAGCAGGTATCAAAAAAGACTTTTGGAGAGGAATTTTGAGTACTAACGTAACTGTTTATCAAATTACAAACAGTAATTTAGCACAAACCGCTCCATATTTGGCAGACGGAGTTACTGTTAATACAAATTCAAACACAAAAGTTTTAGGTGGAGGAACAAAAAGCAAAGGAGTTGAGGTTGACATTACCGCAAGACCAACTGAAGGTTTAAATATCGTTGCGGGTTATAGCTATAATGATATGCGTTATACTAACACTTCAGGAACAAACGGAAGCTTCGTTGAAGGAGATCGTGTAGCAAGAACTCCAAAAAACACAGCTAATTTAAGTTTCTTCTATACCTTGCCTTCTGGAGCATTAAAAGGTCTTTCTTTTGGAGCTATCGGAAATTTTGTTGGAAACCGTCTTGGAGGATGGAATGACGACTATCTATGGACAGCTGTTAAACCTACGGCCGCCAATCCAAATCCAAATCCAGCTTACGTTGTAACCATCAGAGACCGTGATATTCCTTTAGTAGGATACACAACAATTGATGTATCTGCTGGTTACAACTGGAAACAATTTTCTATCTTGTGCAAATTATCAAATATTACAAATGAGTTGAATTATACCGTTCATGAAAATTACAGTGTAAATCCAATTGCTCCGCGCATGGTAATGACATCATTAAAATACAAATTTTAAAACGATCAGGGCAAACAGATTCAAAAACTTTTTTCTGACTGAATCAGTTATCGAAAAGCAGAAAAAAGTTTTTGAATTTTTATGCCAGAATAGATTATTTTTGCAAACGCAAAACCCGCATATACAATGAAAAAAAAGACCTTCAGAAATTTACATAGAGATTTAGGTTACTTCTATATTGGACTCATCGTTTCCTTTGCTTTATCAGGGCTTATGATGAACCACAGAGAACATTGGCATCCTGAAAAATACACTACCGAGACCAAAGCCATAACAGTAAAGCTTCCTGCAGAAAGTGAAATCAATGAAAAATTTGCGGAAGACTTAGGAAAACAATTGGGAATTGATGACAAGTTCAGGCGTCACAATGTAAAGAAAGACATCTTTAAAATTTCTTTTGAAAAACACGATGTCGAGATTGATATGAAAACCGGAAAAGGAGAAATTGTATCTTTTGTAAAAACACCAATCATCAGCCAAACGATGAAATTGCATAAGAGCACTTCTAATTTTTGGATTTATTATTCTGATATTTTTGCTTTGAGTTTAATTGCAATTGCCATAACCGGCGTTATCATGATAAAATCATCCAGCAAATTCAGTTTCAAAAACAGAGGCTGGAAACTGGCAGTAGCCGGAGTTGTATTTCCATTAATTTTCTTATTTTTATTGGGTTAAAATTCAAATTTAAGACATAACATTCAAAAACCTCGTTTAGAAATAGACGGGGTTTTCTGTTTTTTACCAAACTATTATTTTTTTCATATATTTGATAATAACAATTGATATATAATGACTTAACAAATTTTAAATTATGAAAAAAACATCTATTTTATTTGGGACTTTATTAATCATAATACTTTCATCATGTAAAGATGGGAAAAAAAAAGAGGAAGCACGTTTGCCTGAACAGTATGACTTAGAAGATTTTTACAATACCAAATCGATAAGTGCATCAGGGTTTAATGACGATGAAACTAAAATCCTAATAAACAATAACACTACCGGAATCTACAATGGGTATGAGTTATCCATCGCTGATACTACTGCTATAGCATTGACAAAATCTACTAAAGAAAGTATTTATACTGTAGATTATTTACCTGGAAGTTCTAAATTCATTTATTCGGCAGATGAAGGAGGAAATGAAAATTCTCATTTATTCCTAATGGATCGTAAAAGTAATAACCCAAAAGACATCACTCCTTGGGCAAATAGTGCCAATAGCTTTATTGGCTGGAGCCAAGACAAAAAAAGTATGTACATAAATAGTAACAAGCGAGACGTAAAGTATTTTGATATTTTAAAATTAGACTCTCTAACCTGGAAACCAACGATTTTGTACCAAAATGAATCCGGTTTAACCCCGTCAGTAATTAGTAAAACGGAACGCTATATAGCACTTACCAAAGAAATCACTACGGATAAAAACGAAATGTATTTATACGATAGTAAAACCAAAACAACCAAACGTCTCAGTAGCGATAAAGAAGCAAATTGGAGTCCGATGGCTTTTGAAAAAAATGACAGCATTTTTTATTATACCAGTAATGAAGATAAAGAATTCAGTTCGCTAATCAAATACAATATCAATACTGGAAAATCAGAAAAAATATTTGAAGATAAATGGGATGTAATGTATATGTCTTTAAGTGAAAAGGAAAAATATCGTATTATTTTTGTGAACAATGACGGAAAAAACAAAGTACTACTTTTTGAACATGCTACCGGAAAACCGCTAAAGTTCCCGGACTTTAACGATGGTGATGTAATAAATGTAATCATTTCCAATAGTGAAAATAAATTATTACTGACAGTAGGAAGCAGTACCAGCTCGCCTAACCTATATCTTTATGATATCCCTTCCAAAAAACTAAAACAACTGACCTCCACTCTGAGCAAAAAAATTAATCAGAATGACCTTGTAAAAGCCGAAGTGATTCGTTTCAAGTCTTTTGATGGCAAAGAAATTCCAGCCATTTATTACAAACCTTTGCAAGCTTCCAAAAACAATAAAGTTCCTGCATTAATCTGGGTGCACGGCGGACCTGGTGGACAAAGTCGCATTGGATATTCAAACACCATACAATATCTTGTTAATAAAGGATATGCAGTTTTGGCCGTAAACAATCGTGGTAGTAGTGGCTATGGAAAAACATTTTACAAAATGGATAATAAAGATCACAGCAACGGAGATTTAAAAGACTGTATTTGGGGCAAAAAGTGGCTAACACAACAGGATTATATTGATTCGAATGCTATTGGTATTTATGGCGGAAGCTATGGCGGATGCATGGTTTTAGGCGCATTAGCATTCCATCCTGAAGAATTTAAAGTAGGTGTGGATTTATTTGGCGTTGCAAATTGGCCCAGAACATTAAAAAGTATTCCTCCTTATTGGGAATCATTCCGTAAAGCGCTATATGATGAAATGGGAGATCCCTATACTACTGATAGTATTCGATTGAAAAAAATATCACCATTATACAATTACGATAAAATAAACAAACCATTACTTGTTTTCCAAGGTGCCAATGATGTAAGAGTATTGCCTGTAGAAAGTGATGAAATTGTGGTTGGAGTAAAGAAAAATGGAGTGCCGGTTCAATATGTAGTATATCCAGATGAAGGACATGGTTTTCAGAAAAAGGAAAACCAAATTGCCACAACAAAAACAACATTACTCTTCTTAGATAAATACCTAAAATCGAAGAAAGAGAAATAATTGAAAATAAGTTTAAAGAAATAAACTATCTCATTCTTACAACGAGATAGTTTTTTTTATCCTAAAACTTTCAAATACAGCTATATTATGTTGAGTTCAATATATAAAGCAACCGAAAATTTGATGAATTGTAGCCAACTTAATTGAAGTTGCGAGACATTGTATAAAAAGTTTAATTTATTTGAATTCCGTTTTTTTCAAGTAATTCAGAAAGAGAGATACTTTGATTTGGCTCATATTTCTCTACACCACTTTGATACCATTTTGTTATCAAATTCATCTGATGTGAAGTATAGCCATCTGTATCGATACTTAAGCCTAGTAAACCCGCCAAAAGAAAATCTTCCAAAACTTTATTAGTAACAATACATTGTGGAATTCCATCACTAATACATCCGTTCATCCTCTCATAATCCGATCTTCCTGAATCAAATCCAGCAATAAAAGCTTCATTCCTTTTTGCATAATTAAATTCCAGAAATGGATTCAAACCAATTGAATATCCTTCAAAATAATGTTCTCTATATGCTGGACTAAATATTTTTTTCATTTCTATACTAATCTAATGATTGAGAATTCTATGACAAACATATTAACAATATTTCAGAAAATGAACAAAAATCGTTTAAAGGAGAAAATACTCTTTAAATCACAATACAATTGACGTTTATCGATAAAATATTATCAAATTATAATAAATCACAACTATTCCACTTTTACCAAAGACGAATTATTTATTCAATTTTTCAACAAAAAAAATCCCATCACGTTGTAAAATGGATGGGATTTTGAATGTTATAAATAAGCTAAATTTTATTTCAATCCAGCCAAACTGTGTTCGATAGTTTCAATTTTAGATAAAGCATCCGCTTCTTTTTGTCTTTCGTTTGCCAAAACTTTCTCTGGTGCACCCGCCACAAATTTTTCATTTGCCAGTTTGTTTTGAACAGATTTCAAGAAACCTTGCGTATACACTAACTCTGCAGTAAGTTTTGCAATTTCCTCTTCTACATTAATATTTCCAGTAATTGGAATGAAATATTCATTCGATTTTACACGGAAAGACAACGCGCCATCCACTTTATCCGAAACATATTCTAATGCAGTAATGTTTCCTAATTTAGTCACTACCGAATCAAAATACGTAGAAGCTTTGTCATTGTTTACCGCTTTCAATTCGATTGTATCTTTAAACGGAATATTTTTGTCTTTACGAATCGTTCTAATTCCAGAAATCACTTCAATTGTATTTTCAAAATCAGCAATTAGACCCGCATTAAAAGGTTTCATTTCTGGCCAAGTCGAAACGATTAAGGCTTTTTCTGTTGTTCTCTCGGCAAGAATTTGCCAAATTTCCTCGGTCAAAAACGGCATAAACGGATGCAATAATTTTAAATTATTTTCAAGCATTTCTATAGCTTTCGCAAAAGTCACGCTGTCAATTGGCTGTTGGTAAGCCGGTTTTATCATTTCCAAAAACCAAGAACAGAAATCATCCCAAACCAATTTATAAATTGCCATTAAAGCATCGGAAATTCTGTATTTTTCAAAATTATCTTCAATTTCCAGAAGTGTTTGTTGCAATTTGGCTTCGTACCACTCAATTGCCACTTTCGATGATTCCGGCTGCGGAATAGTATCCGAAACTTCCCAACCTTTTATTAGTTTGAACGCATTCCAAATTTTATTGGTAAACGCTTTTCCCTGGTTACACAATTCTTCGTCAAACATAATGTCGTTCCCTGCAGAAGCGCTCAAAAGCAATCCCACACGAACACCATCGGCACCAAATTTTTCAATCAAATCCAAAGGATCTGGTGAATTTCCCAACGATTTAGACATTTTACGTCTTTGTTTATCACGAACCAAACCAGTCAAATATACATTTGTAAATGGTTTTTTGCCTGTATATTCATAACCCGCAATAATCATTCTAGCTACCCAGAAAAACAAAATATCCGGTCCGGTTACTAAATCATTCGTTGGATAATAGTATTTAAAATCTTCACTTTCCGGATCCATAATTCCTCCAAAAACCGACATTGGCCAAAGCCAAGATGAAAACCAAGTATCAAGAGCATCTACATCTTGACGGAGATTTTCTTTTGCTAATTGCAAATTGCCAGTTGCTTTTTGTGCTAAAACCAACGCATCATCAATATTTTCTGCAACTACAAAATCTTCTTTCCCGTCTCCATAGAAATAAGCCGGAATTTGTTGTCCCCACCACAATTGACGGGAAATATTCCAGTCACGGATGTTATTCAACCAATGCGCATACGTATTATTAAAACGTGCTGGATGCAATTTAATTTCGCCGTCTACTAAAACAGATTTAATAGCCGGTTTTACCAAATCTTCCATTTTCAAGAACCACTGATCTGACAAACGAGGTTCGATAACCGCTTTGGTTCTTTCAGAAGTTCCTACTTTATTCAAGTGTGTTTCTGTTTTGGCTAATGCACCAATCGTTTCTAACTCTTTGGCAATTGCTTCACGAACCACAAATCGATCTTTTCCTTGATAGTGTAAACCAAAACTATTTAAAGTCGCATCTTCATTGAAAATATCAATAATCTCCAAATTATGCTTCTCCCCTAGTGCTTTGTCATTCATATCGTGAGCCGGAGTCACTTTCAAACATCCCGTTCCAAATTCAATATCAACATATTCATCTTCGATAATTGGAATTACTCTTCCGCAAATAGGCACAATCGCTTTTTTGCCTTTCAAATGAGCAAAACGTTCATCATTTGGATTAATACAAATCGCAGTATCTCCAAAAATAGTTTCCGGACGTGTGGTTGCAATAATAATCCCCTCCCCAGCCCTCCCCGAAGGGGAGGGAGACTGGGTGTTATCTCCTGTTTCGTAACCGTCACTGGCTCCACCTCCTTCGGAGGGGGTTGGGGGGAGGATTTCATATCTTATAAAATACAATTTCCCTTGTTGCTCTTCGTAAATTACTTCTTCGTCAGATAGAGTAGTTTTCGCTTCAGGATCCCAGTTTACCATACGGTATCCTCTATAAATCAATCCTTTGTTGTATAAATCTACAAAAGAACGAATTACAGAAGCTGACATATCAGGATCCATGGTGAACTTGGTTCTTTCCCAGTCACAGGAAGCGCCTAGTTTTTTTAATTGGTCTAGAATCACACCTCCATATTTATCAGTCCATTCCCAAGCGTGAGCCAAAAATTCTTCGCGTGTTAAATCATTTTTATTGATTCCTTCAGCTTTTAATTTGGCTACTACTTTGGCTTCGGTAGCAATCGATGCGTGATCCGTTCCTGGAACCCAACAAGCATTGAAACCTTTGAGCCGCGCTCTTCTAATTAATACATCTTGAATAGTGTTGTTCAACATGTGTCCCATGTGCAAAACTCCGGTGACATTAGGCGGAGGAATTACTATGGTATATGGTGTTCTATGGTCTGGTTCTGAGTGAAAATAATTGTTCTTCATCCAGTAGTCATACCACTTATTCTCAATAGTTTTAGCGTCAAATTGTGCAGGAATTGTCATTTTATTGTGGATCGTTTAATCGTTAAATTCAATTGTTTGTTGATTCAGTTAAACGAATAACCAAATCAACAAATAACCTTTTAGACTTTGGTCTGATATTTGTAATTCTAATTGGAGACAAAAGTAAATAATTAAGTACACTATAAAAAGAGAAATAAAAATTTGTACCTTAATTAATAAGGAACTAAATTTACTAAATGATTTTAAATTCAAGAAAATGAAAAAAATAATAGCTTTGTTCACATTCGCGTTAATCAGCAGTATCAGTTTTGCTCAAAATGGACCTAAAATTGAGTTTGCTGCCAAAGACAACACGATTGATTATGGAAAGGTTACCAAGAATGAAAATGGCTCTCGTGATTTTATCTTTACAAATACAGGTAATGCTCCATTAATTATTACTAATGTACTATCTACTTGTGGATGCACGGTGCCTACAAAACCAGACGAGCCAATCATGCCAGGGAAAACAGGAAAAATAACTGTTAAATACAACATGGCTCCCGGTCCTATCAGAAAAACATTAACTGTTGAATCAAATGCAGTCAACTATGAAGCCGGAAGGGTTGCTCTAAAAATTAAAGGAGAAGTTATTTCCAATTAATTTCAGAATTAAAAATAAATTAAAAACGCTTTTGGATAAATCTTTCCAGAAGCGTTTTTTTTATAAAATATCATACAATTGAAACCTGAATTTTAAAATTTCGCTTTTACGTTCCACCTCTAAAGTAATCCATTTTTCTTCTTCCGACTTAAAAAGAGTATTAATTTCTTGCAATGAGTGTGTATGGATTGGATTATTATTGATCAAAAGGATTACATCTCCTTTTTTCAATCCCGCGTTGGCGGCTGGAGAATTTTTCCTGACATTGGCAACCTCATAAATAGGCTTTAATTGAAATTTATATTTAAAATCATTCATAACGTTAACTCCGCCTGACTCATTATATTTTGTAGCCAATGGAACAGTTTCCATTCGCACGGTTTCCTGAATCCACTGCAAACCATTATGTTGCACTTCCACACCACTTTTATTATAGCTAAATGGAGCCTGATAATCACTATTCTTTTTTAGATACATTTGTTGTTTTTGGTAATCGAATATAACCGTAAATCGCTTCATGATTTCGCCTCCTATTGACCCCATTCGATCTGGCACCATGGTGACATTTCTAATCGAAATCGAGTCTGGAAAGGCCACTACGGGATTATTAAACTCAAAATCTGCCATCTGGAGTTTTTGAATTCTACCTCTTTTACCTTCTATGTCGCCGCTAAAACCCCTTCCCAAAAAATCATCAAAATTTTTCAATGGAACTTTAATCGATTCAGAACGGCCTTGAAACAGCCAAACTGCATCACTATTGCCTACGTCTATCAATAATTTAGCAGGGACATTACGATTATCCTGATACACTGTACTTTTTAAATAAGGTTTCAATTTCTCTATAGTAATAGGAATAGTACTAAACTTTTTTTCAATTTTAGTTCGGTTTTTATCAGTGTCTTTGTAAACGATCACTCTTTTCTTTTGGTAATTAATTTCAACTAAATTATTTCTGAAAAAATGATACCCAATAATACCATTTACAGGAATTCCAACATGAGAAGATAAATTAAAATCGGGATCCAAAACAATATAAAGCATGTGATTCCTATTCTTTAAACTGCTAAATTCCAAAATATTATTTGTAGATTTTAATCCTTCAACAGCCGCTTGACTTCCTAAACCTTTTAATAATATTTTTTCGGCATTAAAAAAACGAACTTCTTTTTTTTCTTCCAAACTAAACAATATGGTTTCGGCAACACCGGTATCTAACAAAAAATTTAACTCTATACCATTCACTTTAATAGGTACAAAAACCAAATTATTGATCAATTTAAAAGGTACGCTGACTTTATTAACGTCTTTTTCAAAATGAAATCCTTGTTGTGCAGAAACAGCAGAAACAAATAGGAAAATAAGAAATAAAAATAGTGTTTTTTTCATTGTTATTCTTTTAGATAAAAATACTAAATAAATCATATCAAAAATGCAGATTTAACAATATATACGCATAATGATTATAATAAATTCGAAAAAAAAATTGCAAATTTGCAACTCAATAATTAAGACTATGCCAAAAATATCAAACAAAGGGAAACAGATGCCCGAATCACCAATACGAAAATTGGTTCCCTACTCAGAAATAGCTAAGAAAAAAGGCCATAAAGTATACCATTTGAACATTGGTCAACCGGATATCAAAACTCCTGAAGTTGCCATGAATGCAGTTAAAAATATTGATTTAACTATTTTAGAATACAGTCATTCTGCAGGAAATGAAAGCTACAGAAAAAAATTATCGGCTTATTATACCAACCAAGGGATTCCTGTAAATATAGAGGATATCATAATCACTACCGGCGGATCGGAAGCACTTATGTTTGCTATGGGAAGCACTATGGATCAGGGTGATGAAATTATTATACCAGAGCCATTTTATGCTAATTACAATGGATTTTCAACAGCATCAGGTGTTACAGTTGTTCCTGTAATTTCGACTATTGAAACAGGTTTTGCTTTACCGGCAGTTGAAGATTTTGAAAAACTGATTACTCCAAAAACAAAAGCGATCCTTATTTGCAATCCAGGAAATCCAACTGGATATTTATATTCGAAAGAAGAAATCATGCAACTGGCAGCTTTGGTCAAAAAACATGATTTATTCTTGATATCTGATGAAGTATATCGTGAGTTTACGTACGATGGTGATATCCATTATTCAGTAATGAATGTTCCAGGACTTGAAGAACACGCTATTATGATTGATTCTGTTTCCAAAAGATACAGTATGTGTGGCGCGAGAATAGGATGTATTGTTTCTAAAAACAAAGAAGTCATGGCTACCGCTATGAAATTTGCGCAAGCAAGATTGAGTCCTCCCACTATTGAACAGATTGCAAGTGAAGCAGCTTTAGATACTCCAAAAAGTTATTTTGACGAAGTGATTTCGGAATATAGAGAGCGAAGAGATACGCTAATTAATGAGTTGAACAAAATTGAAGGTGTTATAGTATCAAAACCAAAAGGTGCTTTCTACTGTATTGCACAACTCCCTGTTGACAACGCTGATACTTTTGCACAATGGCTTTTAGAAACGTATGATTTTAATGGTGAAACGGTAATGGTAGCGCCTGCAGCAGGTTTCTACTCGACTCCGGGAATGGGATTAAATCAGGTTCGAATTGCTTATGTATTAAAGAAAGAAGATTTAATTACTGCTGTATCTATTTTGAAAGCGGCAATTCCTGTTTATAATGCAACTCAATCTAAATAATAATTAGATAAAAAAACACTACCATTCTGGTATCATAAAATAGAACTAATTTATGAAAAGGCAGTAACGTAACAGTTACTGCCTTTGTTTTTACAACCAGTTTAGAACAAACCAACGCTTTTGTGACCCTAAAGTCGTCTTAAATAGTAAGCGCTATAGAAATTCTTTAATTTTTATTATTTATCTTTACCGCTTAAATATTTACACCCACAATAATAGTAGCTTTTAATGATAAACAACGAAGAATTTCAAGACGAAATAGGAAACAATCATATTAGTACCAATGCGGAAAATCCAGTACGAAAGGATGCTTTTGACATTACAGATGAAATAAAAATAGACAAAATAAAAAAAGATGTCGAAAATATTCTAATTACACTTGGAATGGACTTGACAGATGACAGCTTAAAAGGTACGCCCAATCGTGTTGCCAAAATGTTTGTAAAAGAAATTTTTGGAGGTCTAAATCCTGCCAAAAAACCAAAAGCCTCTACTTTTGACAATAACTACAAATACGGCGAAATGTTAGTTGAAAAAAACATTATCGTTTACTCTACCTGTGAACATCATTTATTGCCAATTATAGGAAGAGCCCATGTGGCTTATATTTCTAATGGAAGGGTGATTGGACTTTCTAAAATGAATAGAATTGTAGAATATTATTCCAAAAGACCTCAAGTACAAGAGCGTTTAACGATGCAAATTGTTCAAGAATTACAAATTGCTTTAGGCACTGAAGATGTCGCTTGCGTTATTGATGCCAAACATCTATGTGTAAATTCTAGAGGAATAGGCGATATTGAAAGTAGTACCGTAACCTCAGAATTTGGCGGAAAATTTAAAGATGCTCAAACTAAAAGAGAATTTTTGGATTATATTAAATTAGAAACAAAGTTCTAAAATAGAAATAAACTTCATTAGTAACGATAAAGCCCTAGCCCTGATTGCAGTGAAAATCCTTTTATTCGTTTTTTTAAACGAAAAAAGATTGTAACGTAAAGCAGGAATAAGCTCCTGATTGCCACGTTCCTCGCAATGACAAATAAAAAAACACAAAATGCCATTATACAGTAGCCAAAATCTAAAAATATACAATTCTCTTTCGGGAGAAAAAGAAATTTTCACACCTATTCACGAAGGGAATGTTGGAATGTACGTTTGCGGACCTACGGTTTATAGCAATGTGCATCTTGGAAATGTGCGAACATTCATGTCCTTTGACGTGATTTTCAGGTATTTTTTGCATTTGGATTTCAAGGTTCGTTATGTTCGAAACATTACTGATGTGGGACATATTGTAGATGATGTGGATGAAGGTGAGGATAAAATTGCAAAAAAAGCGCGTTTAGAGCAACTGGAACCCATGGAAGTGGTGCAGCGCTATACGGTAGATTTTCATGATATTTTGAATGAATTTAATTTTTTACCGCCAAGTATAGAACCTACAGCTACGGGACATATCATTGAACAAATTGAAATTATCAAAACCATTATTGACAAAGGAATTGGCTATGAAGCCAATGGATCGGTTTATTTTGATGTAGTAAAGTTCAACGAAACCAATCATTACGGTAGATTAAGCGGTCGAAATATTGAGGATATGCTTGCCAACACCCGCGATCTTGACGGTCAAAGTGACAAGAGAAATTCACAAGATTTTGCGCTTTGGAAAAAAGCCGAACCACAGCACATTATGCGTTGGCCTTCGCCATGGAGCGATGGATTTCCAGGCTGGCATCTTGAATGTACCGCAATGAGTACAAAATATTTAGGTAATCATTTTGATATTCACGGAGGCGGAATGGATTTGAAATTCCCGCATCATGAATGTGAAATTGCTCAAAATGAAGCGTGTACCGGACAAACTCCTGTTAATTACTGGATGCATGCCAACATGCTGACTTTAAATGGTAAAAAAATGGCAAAATCTACTGGTAATAATATTTTACCAAGAGAGATATTGACTGGAGAAAACACTATTCTAAGTAAAGCCTTTTCAGCATCGGTAGCCCGATTTTTTATGTTACAAGCGCATTACAGAAGCATTCTTGATTTTTCTGATGATGCAATTGTCGCTGCCGAAAAAGGATACAAACGATTGATGGAAGCCATGAATTCGTTAAAAGATAGTGTTGCAGGCACAAAAAGCACGATTGATATTCCGGCATGGAAACAATTATGTTATGATGCGATGAATGACGATTTTAACACTCCAATTTTAATTGCACAGTTGTTTGAAGGCGTTCGATTTATCAATTTATTGAAAGACGGAAAAGAAACCTTGAATGCCGAAGATTTAAAATCTTTCGAAAAAGCAATGCACAGTTTCGTTTTTGATGTTCTAGGACTGGAAGACGAAAAAGTTTCTGATAGCAGTAATGACAAATTAGAAGGGACGGTAAACATGCTTATTGAAATGAGAAAACAAGCCCGCGACAATAAGAATTTTGCATTATCAGACCAAATCAGAGATCAATTGATTGCATTAGGAATTCAGTTGAAAGATGGAAAAGAAGGAACTACTTTTAGTATTTAGTTTCCTAATATCAAGTTGCAGATTAATACCGTAAAATAATTTTGATTAACAAAAGTGAAGTTTTAAATTCTAATACTAAAGTCATGTTGTCAAAAATAATTATTTACCCATTTTTGCTATTGGTTCGGTTTTATCAAGTTGCTATTTCTCCTTTTACTCCTGCAGCTTGTCGATTTGAACCTACTTGTTCTTCCTATATGATTGAAGCATTACAAACCCATGGTTTGTTTTATGGTGGTTTTTTAGGAATGAAACGTATTTTAAGTTGCCATCCTTGGGGAAAAACCGGTTATGATCCTGTTCCCAAAAAAGTGTGTAATCACAAACATTAACTTTTTTTAAATACGAAATTTTACTTTAAATCTTTATTTTTACGGCTAATAAACAAATTTAACACTAAATGACACACGCTTTAAACATAGTTTGGAATCCATCAGAAGGAATCGATTTAGGCTTTTTTGTAATTAGATATTACAGCTTAATGTTTGTAATTGCTTTTGGATTAGGCTGGTACATTATGAAAAACATATTTGAACGTGAAGGAGAATCCATAGAGAAATTAGATTCTTTGTTCATCTGGACTGTACTTGCCACTTTGATTGGTGCACGTTTAGGACACGTTTTCTTTTATGATTGGGAATATTACCGCAATCATTTATTGGAAATCATTTTACCTTTCCGCTTTTCTCCAAATTTTGAATTTACCGGCTATCAAGGTTTAGCAAGTCATGGTGCGGCCATTTCTATTATAATTGCCATGTATTTTTACAGTAAAAATGTACTTAAAAGACCCCAAATGTGGATTTTAGACAGAGTGGTAATTCCCGTAGCCAGCGGTGCTATTTTTGTGAGATTAGGAAATTTTTTAAATTCAGAAATTATAGGTTATGAAACCACATCACCTTTTGGAATAAAATTCATCAAAGATCATTTCAGTCCAATGGATGCTGTTAACGCTACACAAATAGCCAACCCTAAAGATGCCTATACTGCTATCGCAACTGATCCTAAATTTGCATCTTTACTCGAGCAGGTTCCGGTAAGACATCCTACTCAATTGTACGAAGCATTTTGCTACATTTTTGTCTTTGCAATTTTATTTTTCTTGTATTGGAAAACTGAAAAACGAAATAAAACAGGATATATATTCGGTATGTTTCTAGTTCTGTTATTTTCTGTACGTTTTGTAGTGGAATCCGTTAAGGAAAGTCAAGGCGGTTTTGAGAGTGCTTTGGGATTATTTTCTACGGGGCAATGGCTAAGCATTCCTTTTATTTTAATTGGACTGTATTTTATTTTTACTGCAGAAAAGCCTATTAAAATATAACATTACTTAATAAAAACAAAAAAGCTTCCCAATTCAGGAAGCTTTTTTGTTTTTATCTTTTTAATGAAAAATGAGATTTGAATTTCTTGGGAATATCTTGTTCCGTGTATTCAATACTGAACCAATAATCATTTGCCGGCATTGGCTGTCCGATATACGTTCCATCCCAACCTGAACCATTTGGAAAAATTTCTTTTAAAAATTTCCCATAACGATCAAATATTAGAATTTTAGAACTGGATTGATCTTGTAAAGCAAAAATGTTCCAAGTATCATTATATCCATCACTGTTAGGTGTGAAAAATTTAGGATAATTCACTACTAAAACATTATTTCTTGTTATTGGAAGACTACAACCATTTTTGTCTTGAACCGTAATGGAATGAGTTCCTAAAGAAACATATTCAAAAACTGGACTTTCTTGAAACGGCCCATCATCTAATTGATACAAATAATCTCCAGCTGCCGTAGCATTAATCGTGACTATTTGATTTTTGGCAAATGCTTCCGTAACTGTCCAATTCACGTCAACAAGCGTATTCGAAGGAGCCACAGTAATTGATTTTGTAATTGTTGCAGCACATTGCCCTGCATCAGGAGTAAAAGTATAGTCACTTGCCCCTAAAATCGAGGTATCAACAGCTGGCGGACTCCATGCTCCCGTTATTGCGGGAATATTCGAAGAACTCGTTGGTAGAACCAGCGGGGGAGCATTCTCACAAACAGTAGTTGGAACAGTGTTAAAAACCGGTGTTCGCAAAGGATTTACCGTAATCGTCAAAGTAGCCGTAGTGGCACATTGACCTGCATCAGGCGCAAAGGTATAGGTTGTAGTAGCCGTATTATTTAAGGCCGGAGACCAAGAACCTGTATAGTTATTATTAGAAGTTGTAGGCAAAGGAGCCAAAGGCGTACCTGTACAAATTGGAGAAATCGCATTAAATGTCGGAGTACCATTTGGCGTAACTGTAATGGTCATAGTAGTCGTTGTAGTACATTGCCCCGCTGTTGGCGTAAAAGTATAGGTTGTGGTAGCCGTATTATTCAATGCCGGAGACCAAGTCCCTCTAAAGTTATTATTAGAAGTAGTAGGCAAAGCCGAAAGGACTGCACCGGAACAAATAGGTGGAACCTGTGTAAAAGTTGGCGTTATATTGGGGTTAACAGTAATCGTTATTGTTGTTGTAGGGCTTGAAACACATTGTCCCAGATTTGGGGTAAAAGTATAATTAGCAGGTCCCAAAACAGCCGTATCAACCGTCGCCGGACTCCAAGTACCGGTTATTGGTGTTGCGTTTGAAGAACTTGTTGGCAAGATTGGCGCAGTCGCATTTTGACAAACAGTAGCTGGAATACCTGTGAAAGTTGGGGTAACCAATGGTCTAACCGTAACATTCAAAGTTTGTGTTGTAGCACAGGGAAATAAAGTTGGATTTGGAGTAAATACATAACTCCCGCTGGTTGTATTGTTTATTAATGCTGGTGACCAAGTTCCTGTAATTCCATTTGGGGAAGTATTAGTCAATAGAGGTGCAGCAGTTCCTGAACAAAAGGGAGGTATGGCTGGGAAATTAGGTGTTTTAATATTAGCTGGAGAACATGTTGTCGTGCAAATTTCTGTTTCAGGAGTTACACAAGGCTTTGCGCCTACAGCTGTAAGGGTAAACGTCACGGTTTGCCCCTCATTCAAACCTGCAACTGTAAAGTTCGAAGGAGCTATATGCGTTCCTGTAATAGGAAACCCACCATCTATAGTGTAACTATAAGTAAAACTTGATTGTCCAGTATTGGCAAAATCAAATTTAATAGAATTTGTTCCTCTTACACAGAATAAATCTAATTTTTGGTCAACATAAACATATATAGGGGTTCGAGGAGTACTCTCAACCCCTCCTATAATCTGGGTTACATAATAAGTAAGGACGCTACTCCCAGTTGCAGCAGTGGCTGTTGATGGTGTTGGAGCAGTAGTAGAAAATACTCCTCCAGTAGCTGTGGTATACCATCTTAACGTACCTCCTCCAGAAGGCGTTGCAGATAAAGGGAGAGCATTATCATTCAGACAATAATATAAGTATTGAGGATTTGGAGTTGGCGGAGCAGTTTGACCAAAAATACTGGAGCCAAGTAACAAATTAACAAAACAAACAAAGGCGAAAGACTTGATATATTTTTCCATTGTTACTAGTTTTTAATTTTATCTAAAAGACTGTTTTAACAAATATTTAGTAAATATATAAATTTTATACTTTGATACTATAAAGTTTCAATTAATATATCTTTAGAGATAGTAACTGATTATAAAGGATATAGAAAAACAGAATCGTCATTCTATAAAGAAAATGAAAAACCAAAATCAATATTTTTAGTATTATACCCTGAATTTAATCTTTGTAATCCAGCATTAGACACATGACTAAAATTGGGTCTGACATCAAATGCAATTTTGTTTAATTTAAAAGTAAATCCTAAAGCTACTACGTTAGAAAAAGCAAAACCTTTTGATAATCGCTCTGTCTCCGTATCAATAATCATAGGTCCAATACTTCCCAAAACATAAACACTAGCCTTTTTAAAAATTGGTTTTCTCATCAAAAAACCAACATTCAAAACATATTCTTTTATATCTTTTAACTTGGCATATCTTTCCCGTTTTTCAATGTAATTGGGATCATCAGGTTGCACAAAATTGGAATTCAAAAGTTGGTGCATTGCAAAATTTAGTTCCGACTGCAACAAAATCTCATATCTAAAACGCTTTGTTTTTTTAGTGCATACTATAAGTGCAATTTATAATAACTATTAGAGTACGTATAATCGTCATTCTTTAATTCACCTCCAAAACCATAATTAAAACCTAATTCTATTCGTTTTATCTTGAGCATAAAACGTCATAAAACTAAAGACAACTGTTAAAATAAAAAACATTTTTATACATAAAATATTATTTTAAAGCTATTACGTTTCTCGAATTATACCATTAAATTAATAATAAAAAACCAAATTAACAATATGAACTAAAAAAAAAGAGATCCAACTTTCGTTGAATCTCTTTTTAAAAATTATAAAACTATTTTTTTTTAACTTTCTTGGTGTTGTTTTTCAACCCTATTTTTATCTTCTTTAGAGATAGTATCCACAAGTACTGGTGTTGCAATAAACAATGAAGAATACGTTCCTACAATGATACCAACCAACATAGCAAATATAAATCCTCTGATAGATTCACCTCCAAAAACAAACATAATCAACAATACCACAATCATTGTCAATGAAGTATTAATTGTTCTTGACATCGTTGTATTAATAGATTGATTTACAATTTCAGCAAAAGAACCTTTAGTTTTACCTGCCAAGAATTCACGAACCCTGTCAAATACAATTACGGTATCATTCATAGAATACCCAATAACCGTTAGAATCGCAGCGATAAAGTGCTGGTCGATTTCCATACCAAAAGGCATGAATTTATAGCATAATGAGTAAATCCCTAATACAAAAATAACATCATGTGCAATAGCTGCAATAGCTCCTAAACTATATTGCCATTTTCTGTAACTGATCATCAAGTATAAAAACACGATAGCCATCGCTCCAAGTACCGCCCAATACGCATTAGTTTTAATGTCTTGTGCTACAGTTGGACCTACTTTTGAAGCTTGTAGAATTCCTAATTTTTTACCATCATAAGAATTTACAAATTTATCATAAGTCATATCTGCTGAAAAATGCTGTTTTAAAGTAGCATACAACAATTTATTCACTTCTTCATCAGCTTTAATTCCTGGCTCATGAACTTTGTATTTTGTTGTGATTTTTAATTGATTGTCTTTACCAACTATTTTAGCTTCGGCACTACCAAACACTTTAGTCAATTCAGCTTTCACTGTTTCAGTTTCGATTGGTTTTTCGAAACGCACTTGAAATGTTCTTCCTCCAACAAAATCCACACCTTCATCAAGTCCGTTTGTTGCTAAAGAGATAACACTTATAACAACTACTATACTTGAGAATAAATACGTCCATTTTTTTACACCTAAGAAATCAAAATGGAAATTGTTAAACATATTCTTAGAGAAATTTGTAACAAACGTCAAATTATTCTTTTTGCTTATATTCCAATCAATAAAGATTCTTGCAATAAAAATAGAGGTAAACAATGAAGTTACGATACCAATCAATAATGTAGTAGCAAAACCTTTAATTGGTCCTGAACCAAAAATAAACAATACAGCTCCAGTTAAAATATGCGTTACGTTAGCATCAGTAATTGATGACATCGCACCTCTCCAACTGTATGAAGTTTTAATAGCTTCTTCCAGAGTTTTACCAGCACGCAATTCTTCTTTTGCTCTTTCATAAATAATGATATTCGCATCAACAGCTGTTCCCATTGTTAAAACGATACCGGCAATACCTGGCAATGTTAACACTGCTCCAAGACTTGCTAAAATTCCGAACAAGAAAAGTAAGTTAACCGCTAATGCAAGATTTGCATACCAACCTGCTTTACCATAATAGATCATCATCCAAAGTGATACTAAAAGCAATCCTATCAAAGCGGAGTTAGTACCATTATCAATTGCTTCTTGACCTAAGGATGGCCCTACCACATCTGATTGAACAATATCCGCAGCAGCAGGAAGTTTACCTGCTCTTAACACATTCGCTAAATCTTTAGTTTCTGTAATATCAAAAGCTCCTGAAATTTCAGATCTACCACCTGAAATTGGACCAGTAGAAACTCCCGGTGCAGAATAAACCACATCATCCAAAACAATAGCAATATTACTTTTTTGAGTATACGCTCTACCCGTTAATTCTTCCCAAGCTTTTGCACCTTGACCATTCATTTGCATAGAAACAGCTGGTTTACCTGATTGATCGAATGTATCGCTTGCATCCGTAACCACACCACCACTCATTGAAGGCACATTGTCTCTGTTTCCTTTTAAAGCGTATAATTCTACAGCATCAATATCTTTTGCTTTAGCATCTTTGATTGTCATTGGTTTACCCCAAACAAATTTTGCATAACGTTGGTCACCTGCTAATAAAACTCTAATATCAGCTCTTTTCAAATATCCGTTTACTACGGCAGTATCTTTTGGAGAGAAAAGCCCTAAAACTGGACCTCCACCTTGACCAATAATTTTATCAAATAAAGGATTTTCTCCTTTTTTAGTAGCAGTTGAATCTTTAGTATCCGTAAGTAAAGCACTTAAAGAATCTTTCACAACTGGTTTTACTTCAGTAATTTTGATTTCAGTTTTTTTCAATGACTCATTAGCAGCCATTAAAAAGTTACCTATTTCTTCAATTTTGTACGTTTCCCAAAACTGCAATTGAGCTGTGCTTGATAATAATTTTTTAGCACGATCTACATCTTTTGCGCCAGGAAGTTCAACAAGAATCTGACCTGAATTTCCTAATTTTTGAATATTAGGTTGCGTTACACCAAATTGATCGATACGTTTTCTTAAAACTCCAAAAGCACTTTCGACAGACTCATCTACTTTTCTGGAGATAACCTTTTTTACTTGTGCATCCGTCATTTGAAAATCAACTCCACCTTCTCCTTGCAAACTTCTGTTTGCGAAAATATCAGGAGAAGCTAATTTTACAGTTCCTTTTGAATTTGCTTCAAAAGCATCAAAAAACTTATCTAAATACGATTTATTCCCTTGTAAATCTGCAGTAGCATCCGCCAAAGACTTATTGAAAACTGGGTTTTTAGAATTATTCGATAATCCTTTTAAAATGTCTTTAACAGATATTTGAAGTATCACATTGATACCACCTTCTAAGTCAAGACCTTTATTGATTTGTTTGTCACTAACTTCATTGAACGTAAAATCGGTAAATCCAAGATTAAATACTTTCTCTTTACCAATAGAATCCAAATATTTTACTTCTTTTTCAGGATTTCCACCTGCAAAAGATTTTGCATCACTTTTTACTTTGCTTGCGACAAAAGTGAAAGAAAGTTGGTAAATACTTACCAATGCAAATAGAATTGCGAAAAATTTAATAAGTCCTTTATTCTGCATTATTACTAAAAATTAATTATTTTTTATTTATTTATTTTTGCTTTAAACCTTATAGAATAAGACTTGACATCGATTTTTTTAATTCAAAAAAGAACATCCCGAACTACATCATTTTTTTAAACCGAGCAAATATATAATTAACGTTAAGATTAACCAATTTATTTATTAATTAATCTCAAGAAAAAGACTGCAAAAGTGCAGTCTTCTTTATTATATATGTAATTTTTTATGCTAAAATCGATTTTAAGGCATCATTCATTTGTCTAACAGCATCAGCACTTTTAGCAAATAAGGCTTTTTCTTGATCATTTAGTTTAATGTCCAGAATTTCTTCCACTCCATTTTTACCAATGATACAAGGAACACCAATACAGATATCATTTTGACCGTATTCTCCTTCGACAAATACAGAACAAGCAATCATTTTCTTTTGGTCATTCAAAATACTGTCTACCAAGAAAGCAACTGAAGCTCCCGGAGCATACCAAGCCGACGTTCCTAAAAGTCCCGTAAGTGTAGCTCCACCTACCATAGTATCTGCAGCAACTTTTTGCAATTCTTCTTCCGATAGAAATTGAGAAACCGGAATTCCATTATAAGAAGCCAATCTTGTTAAAGGAATCATAGTAGTATCGCCATGTCCGCCTATCACCATTGCTGATATATCATTGGCTGGTTTATCCAAAGCCAAAGATAAATACGTTCTGAAACGAGAACTATCCAGCGCTCCTCCCATACCAATAATTCTATTTTTTGGCAAACCTGTAGATTTCAACGCCAAATAAGTCATGGTATCCATAGGATTAGAAACTACCACTATAATAGTATCCGGTGAATGTTTCAATACATTTTCAGCAACCGATTTTACGATTCCTGCATTAATACCTATCAATTCTTCACGAGTCATTCCTGGTTTTCTTGGAATTCCTGATGTAATAACAACTACATCACTTCCTGCGGTTTTAGAATAATCATTGGTAACGCCTGATACTTTGGTATTAAAACCCGTATTGGTAGCGCATTGCATAATATCCAAAGCTTTACCTTCGGCAAAACCCTCTCTGATATCTAACAATACTACTTCGCTGGCAATTCCTCTATAAGAAATTACATCTGCACAGGTCGCACCTACATTTCCTGCTCCTACAATGGTAACTTTCATATTTTAAAGTTTATTCGGTTATTAGTTAATTTGGTTATTCTCTATTATAGTCAATCGTAATTTATTCGAACAAAAAACAAACGATGAAACTACGCTTACGCGTCAATATTTGCATAAACTGCATTCTTCTCAATGAATTCTCTTCTTGGCGGTACCTCATCTCCCATTAACATAGAAAAAACTCTGTCGGCTTCCGCCAAACTGTCAATAGTCACCTGACGCAACGTTCTGAAACTTGGATCCATTGTAGTTTCCCATAATTGCTCAGCATTCATCTCCCCAAGACCTTTATAACGTTGAATTCCTGCGCTTCCACCCATTCTTTCATTCGCTTGATCACGCTGTACGTCATTCCAAGCATATTCTTTCTTGTTTCCTTTTTTAACTAAATATAAAGGCGGTGCGGCAATATATACGTGACCTTCTTCGATTAATTCTTTCATAAATCTAAAGAAGAACGTCAAGATTAAAGTAGAAATGTGACTACCATCGACATCGGCATCACACATAATAATTACTTTATGATAACGCAGTTTTGAAATATTCAACGCTTTGCTATCTTCTTCTGTACCAATTGTAACACCAAGTGCCGTAAAAATATTTCGAATCTCTTCGTTTTCAAAAACTTTGTGATGCATTGCTTTTTCTACGTTCAAAATCTTACCACGTAATGGCAAAATAGCTTGAAATGCACGATCACGACCTTGTTTTGCAGTTCCACCTGCCGAATCTCCCTCGACAAGATATACTTCGCATTTTGCTGGATCTTGTTCCGAGCAATCCGATAGTTTTCCTGGCAATCCACCGCCACCCATTACGGTTTTGCGTTGTACCATTTCACGCGCTTTTTTAGCCGCGTGACGAGCCTGCGCTGCAAGAATTACTTTTTGAACAATGATACGGGCATCATTTGGATTTTCTTCCAAATAATTCTCAATCATTTCACTCACCGCTTGACTCACCGGCGAAACAACTTCTCTGTTCCCCAGTTTAGTTTTGGTTTGTCCTTCAAATTGTGGTTCAGCAACTTTTACCGAAATAATAGCTGTCAATCCTTCACGGAAGTCATCCCCTGAAATATCAAACTTCAGCTTATCTAACATTCCAGAAGCATCTGCATATTTCTTTAATGATCTGGTCAAACCAGTTCTGAAACCTTGCAAGTGCGTTCCTCCTTCGTGCGTATTGATATTATTTACATAAGAGAAAATATTCTCGGTGTAACTTGTGTTATAAATTAATGCAACCTCAACTGGAATTTCTCCTTTTTCATGATCCATAGAAATTACGTGTGCAATAATTGGCTCACGGTTTCCATCTAAGTAACGGATGTATTCTTTTAAACCTTCATCAGAATGAAAGATTTCAGAAACAAAATTTCCGTCTTTATCTAATTCTCTTTTATCCGTAAAAGTAATTGTAATTCCTTTATTCAAGTATGACAATTCACGCATACGTGCTGACAAAGTATCATAAGAATACTCTATTGTTTGCGTAAATATGCTTGGATCCGGATAAAAAGTAACGATTGTTCCTCTCTTAGACGTTTCTCCAATTTGCTTAACCGGATACAACGCCTTTCCTTTTTCATACTCTTGCTCGTACACTTTTCCATCACTACTATGAACGGTAGCTCTCAAATGATTGGATAAAGCATTTACTACAGAAACCCCAACACCGTGAAGTCCTCCAGAAACTTTATAGGAATCTTTATCAAATTTTCCTCCAGCTCCAATCTTGGTCATTACAACCTCCAATGCCGAAACTCCTTCTTTTTTATGAATTCCAACTGGAATACCACGTCCGTTATCTTCTACAGAAACAGATCCATCTTCATTTATGTCAACTATTATGGTATCACAATGGCCTCCCATTGCCTCATCGATAGAGTTATCTACAACCTCATAAACTAAATGATGTAGTCCTCGAACACCCACATCTCCAATATACATCGATGGACGCATTCTTACGTGCTCCATTCCTTCTAATGCCTGAATACTATCCGCTGAATAATTGTCCTTCTTGATTTCTTCGCTCATATATTTTATTCTAAAAAAATGTAATTTTTGTCTAACACGCAAATATATAAAAACGCAAATTATATAACCGTTAAAATCAATTTTTAAGCAGTTAAGTTATTAACATATTGTTAGAAAAATCAATAGCAATATCAATAGCAATATCAATGGCAATGACAAAAATCAATTTCAATAAAAACAACAAATTCCAAAAAAAATCTAAATTCTAAAACGAAACCTGTTATAAAAAACAAATTTTCAAAACAAACATTTACATGCCGTCTTGAAAATTTAAATTAATATGCTTGTCAATTACTTGTGCCAAGCTACATCTTATGAATAAAATTTAACTGTTTTGTCATTTCGACGAAGGAGAAATCTCATTAGTTGCTCTCGTTATGTGGTTTCTCCTTCGTCGAAATGACAAAATCAAATACATTGGCATTAAACGGACAGTCATAAAAAACAAAATCCCAAAAACAACATTAAAAATGCCGCTTCGGGAAATTTGCTAACTAATTCAAATTTAATCTGTCCTTGAAATTATTATTATTTTTAAATTGATTTTTTGACATTGCTATTGCCAATGCTATTGATTTTTTTTTAAACCGTAACTCCAGTTTTAGCAATTTCGGTATCTGCCTGAACGTGTGCCGCATTAGCTCTTCCGCTTGGATCTTGGTTTTCTTGCCATTTCGGAATCCACTTTCTAACCGTTTGCGCTGCACTTACTTGCGGATAATATTTGTTAAATATAGATCTGTAAAAGTACGCTTCTTTAGTCGTTGGCGCATTGTATGGAAACTCTCCTGCAGCTCCCGCTAATTGTTCATCCGTAACTTGAGAAGAACAATACTCAATCAATTGATCGATCCAGTTGTATCCTACTCCATCAGAGAACTGTTCTTTTTGTCTCCATAAAACCTCTGCAGGAAGATAAGGATTGTCCGGAGTATCAAATGCTTTTCTTAAAATATATTTTTCTTTTCCATCGTACGTTTTAGGCATCTTTTCTTCTGCTTTGATACGAACTGCCATATCTAAGAAAGCTTTGTCTAAAAACGGAACTCTAGCCTCTAATCCATGAGCCATAGTCGATTTATCTGCTCTTAATAAATCGGCAGTAAATAATTTTTGAACTCTTTCGATGGTTTCTTTTTGGAAATCCTCTGTTGAAGGTGCATTTCTAAAATACAAATACCCTCCAAAAATCTCATCGGCTCCTTCACCGGAAAGCACCACTTTTATTCCCATATCAGTGATCGCTTTAGACAAGAAATACATTGGAGTACTTGCTCTTACTGAAGTCACATCATAGGTTTCTAAATGCCAAATCAATTTATCCAAGATTTTAATCCCTTCTTCTATTGTAAAGTGGATTTCATGATGCTCTGTTCCTAAATACTCTGCCACTTTTCTGGCTGCTGCAGCATCCGGAGCATCAGCATCTAAACCAATAGAGAACGAATGTAATTTTTTACCGCTTTCCGCCAATAATCTAGAAGCAATTGCTGATGTCAATGAAGAATCTAATCCTCCTGAAAGCAATACTCCAATTGGCACATCACTCATTAATCTTTTACGGGTCGCTTCCGTCAAAGTCTCTCTGATTAAATCCAAGTCTAAATCCTGATCTGCTTTTAAGTAGTCTTCGTATTCCGGTTTGTAATATTTTACAAAACCTGTTTTTTGAGTATAAAAATGTCCTGGAGGAAATGTAGAGAATGTTTTACATTGATCTGCAATAGGTTTCATTTCAGAGGAGAAATAAATTCTTCCTCTTTCGTCCAAACCATAATACAACGGCTTCACTCCCATTGGGTCTCTACCGGCAATAAAATCATCACCATCAACTACCACAAAAGCCCAGTCTCCATCCAACATGTTGCAAAAATCGTAACCAAACTCTTCGTACAAATGCACAATAACTTCTGAATCGGATTTAGTTCTAAAAGTATGTCCTTTCAAAATACCATCCCTTAATTCCTGATGATTGTAAACTTCGCCATTATGAACCATCCAGGCAGTTGAAGTTCCTTGAATTGGTTGTCTTCCTGAATGCAAATCGATGATAGACAAACGTTCATGACTTAAGATATGTCCGTTTTCTGTTACGTGTAAATCACTTTCATCCGGGCCACGATGTGACATTCTTTTTGAAAGTGTTTTTACTAACTCTTCATCTTTTCCTTTTCCTATAATGGCTAATATTCCGCACATAACTATATATTTTAAATGTTTTGTTTATTTTGATAAGGCAAAGATGCGATACCAGTTACAAATACAAAACACAAACACACTATTCAGTTATAATTTAAAATCAAAAATTGATTTTTACAGTAAAAACGTAATTCAAACACCCAAAAATTAAAACATTCGATTACACTTGTAAATTATCAAAGGCTGACAATTCATTTATTTCACTTTGTTGCCTTTTAAATAGGTGTTTATTGGTTTCATTTTTACCATTTTATTTTCTTCCACTTTCATTAAATCCTGATCGTACATTACAAAATCAGCCCATTTACCTACTTCTAGACTTCCTTTTTCTTTCTCTTCGAAATTAGAATAAGCAGCCCAGATGGTCATTCCTCTTAAAGTTTCAGCTCTGGTTAAAGCATTTTCCATTTGAAAACCATCTTTTGGATATCCCTTACTGTCTTTTCTGGCTACGGCTGCATGAAAGGTCAGCATCGGATTCACTTCTTCTACAGGAAAGTCCGTTCCTAAAGCTACCATCCTCGCTTTTTGAAGTAATTTTTTATAAGCATACGCATTTTTCAGTCTTCTTTTCCCCAATCTATCAGCAGCCCAATACATATCGGATGTGGCATGTGTAGGTTGTACAGAAGGAATTATCCCAAATTTGAAATAATCAAAATCTTGTTCCCGCAAAACCTGGGCGTGCTCAATTTTCCATCTTCGGTCTTTTGTACCTGCTAGAACTTCGCCGTATATTTTAAGTATAACTGTATTTGCCGAATCGCCAATAGCATGCGAATTCAATTGAAAATTCGAAGCCGCAATTTGTTTTGCAACCGCTTTTAATTCCGAAACAGAAGACAACAAAGCACCATATTGTTCTGGCATGTCAGAATATGGTTTGTGCATGCAAGCACCTCGGGAACCCAAAGCGCCATCTCCATACATTTTAAAAGAACGTACATTTAGGTTATCTGTTTTATAAATTCCTTTTTTAAGATATAAATCAATATTTTTTTGGCTTGCCGTAATCATAGCATATACGTTAAGCTTCAAAACTTTTGCTTTTTGCAAACTGTCAATTAAATGAATAATATCTGGATCTAATCCCGCATCATTTACAGTTGTCAATCCGTAATCAAACATTACTTTTTCGGCATCCAACAAAGCGGCAATTTGTATTTTACGGGTTGGTTTCGGAATTATTTTAGAGACTAATTCCATCGGATTATCTATTAAAATCCCAGTTGGTTCACCATTAGCCATTTCAATCTGACCGCCAACAGCTTTCGTGTCTTTTGTAATTCCCGCTAATTTCAACGCTTTACTGTTAGCGATTATCGCATGCCCGTCTACTCTATTCAATACCACAGGAATATCAGGAAACACAGCATCTAATTCTGCTTTTGTAGGATACTCTTTTACTTTCCAATCGTTTTGATCCCAACCATTCCCAACAATAAACGTTGGATTTTTATCTTTTTGAAAAGCCTTTAAACGTGTAATTATTTCATCCATACCTTTGGTCCCGCGTAAATCCGCTTCTTGCAAACTTAATCCATAGCTATAAAAATGGCAATGCGCGTCAATCAAACCCGGATAAATGAATTTTCCTTCGGCTTCTATCGTATTCTTAGATTCATATTTTTTGGTAATTTCACCATTGGTACCAATAGCCACAATTTTCCCCTTATCGATCGCCATAGCCGAAGCCTTCTCAAAGGAGTTATTGACCGAGTAAATAGTTGCATCTGTAATAATAGTATCAACCGAAATCTTATTTTTTTGATCACAGGAAATCAATAAAAATAAAGCAAAAAGAAGTATAACTCGTTTCATAATAGACAGTTTAGTTGAGCTAATATAAAAAAAGAAACCCGAACAACGGTGAATTATAAATGAATATTTAGAAAGAAGAAGCTTATAAAATGTCTTCTATAGTGTATTTTGTAGTATTGATTTCGAAAGTATGCGCTACTTTCATTCCCATTAATTTATTTCCCAAAGGTGATTGTGGTGATAATGCGATAATATTGATTTTCGGAAGCGCGTATATGTTTTTTAAATACATTTTTAATTACATTTGGTTGAATTAGCACAAAAAAAATGCCCAAATGAGGAAAACCGTAAGGAAATTATTTTCTAACTTTTTATGTTTACTACAGATTTTAAATTATCCTCTTAAAAAATCTTTAGCTTGTAAAACTAAAACAAACATTAAACTTGATTATATCATTGATAAAAACAAAACATTATGAAATCACTCTTTAATTTATTTTTCTTATTCATAACAATTTCTATTTCTGCACAATCAGCGACAAATAAAAGTAATGCTTTAAAACTAAAAATCATTGAAGAACGAAATGAACAATTAAAAACTCAACATATTTCTGATTCTCTTGATGAAGAGATTAATAAACAATATGGAAATATAGATGATGCGACGATGGATCCTGGACAAAAGACGATTGATGATGAATTCGGGAATACTGCAAGGATAAATCAAAATCAGGATATGTCACAACAGCCTCAAGCAAAGGATATGGATGAAATTCATAAAAGTTCGTTAGCTAAATTAACAGATTCAATGCCTCCTGTTTTAGTTTATACACTTTTAGGATTTGTAGTTATAGTTATTTTTAGATTCCTTTTTGGAAAAAGAGGATAAATGATTTTTCATTAACCCCACTCCTTAAAGTCTGAGCGAAATTTGTTTTTATACTGAAACTTAACATCTACTTTATTATGAAAATTTTAATTTTTCAAGTCGCATTATTTCTGTTGATTACTTTCATAGGTTATGTTAGTCGATTAAGATTAAATCTTATCACCTTTATTGCAGTTATTTTTACTTTTGTTATGGTTAGAACCTCACCTTTAATGCTATTGCAATTTACAACAATTATTTTGGCTTACTTTTTCGTAAATAAAAGAGGGACCCTGGATGAAATTCAAAAAAAAGTTGACGAACACAATAAAAGAAACCGATATTACTAACCTGCTACTTCGGTTAAAGGTGGTCGATTTGCAGTTTTTAGGAAAGAAATTTGGAAAAGATTTTTATAATAACCTCCTTAATGTCCAAATGGATTTTTTTATTCAATATTCTCCACCAAATACTTCGTCCCGTTAATCTCAAAAGTAAATCCCACCTCATTTCCCATTAATTTATTTCCCAAAGGGGATTGTGGTGATAGTGCGATAATATTGATACCTTCGATACTAATTTTTGGAAGTGCCACACTCAGATATAAATAGATTCCGTTAGCTTTTACTAAACTCCCCACAATGATAGTTTCGGCAATTGCAGTAGCATCAATTTTATCCAAAACTGTTTTTTGATCCATTACTTCTCTCAATTTACGATTGAGTTTCTCTTGCTCAAGGTGCATCATTGACAAAGCGGTTTCGTGTTTGTCTCCGGCAGAACCTTTGGCATCGTTCTTCGAATCTTCGGTAAGTGCCACAATCATGTCTTTGAAAACATCGATTCGATCCTGAACTAATTGCAGATAATGGGTATGTATTTTTTGTTTGAAAGTCATAAGTAGGTTCACAACGCTGACAGGGTTTAAAACCCTGTCAGCGTTTCAATAAATATTTAAAAATCAAATTTATAGTTCACTCCCAGAATCACCTGAAAACCCTGAACTTGATAATTCAGCCATTTTTCATAGGCTTTATTAGTAATATTATTGGCTCTTGCAAAAGCAGTCAATCGGTCGCTGTATTTGAATCCAACATTTGCATTTACATCAAAATAAGATTTTAAAGTTACAGGAGCAGAATTAGCCGCAAAGTCAGTATTTACCTGAAAATCTTTTCGCTCGCCTACGTAAAACACATTTGCACAAGCAAACCATTTCTCCGTTATATTAAAATCAAGATTTGAATTTATTTTTATTGTTGGCAAATTCCACGCTTCTTGCTGAAAATCATTGGTATAACTATTGAAAGTTCCGTTGATACCAAAAGACACATCTTCAGAAAAATCAGCTTTTAGTTCTCCGTAAAAACTCAATGTTCTCATATCATCATAGACCACTTGAAAGGAATTTCCATACGCATAATCATCGTCACTCCTATTTTCATCATAATCATTGCTTCTAAACAAGGCTTTATTTCTTTCGTTTACATACGAAGCTTTAACATTATAACTCACATTATTAGTCAACTTTCCTTTTAATCCGGCAAAAACATCATACTGTTTGTCTGTTGGCGCAATATTCAATGTTGGTGATAAAAACGGATTTTCATTAACAAAATCCATATAGGAATTTTGTTCCAAATTTCCTTCGGCTCCAGCATAGAATATCATTAAATCACCAACAACTTTGTAAGAAGCATTGAACTGCGGATACACTAAAAATTTATTATTGCTCTTTTCATTATCCAAACTATAAAACAAACCAGCTCCGATATTCAACGTCCAATCATCTTCCTGCATTACAAAACTGGGAACAATTCCAAAATTTGTAAAACCATATTTTACACGCTCTGTATTGGTATTTGAATAATTTTTCTTGAAACTACCACCAACATAATCAACAATTATATTCGTTTTCACAGCACTTTCCATTACATCAAATTCCACAGTCGGTTTTGCATAAAATCGATTTTCAGAAGATCCGGAAGCATCCGAAAAATGATTGTATTTAAGACTTGCTTTGTTTAAAATACTTTCGTTAAACGCTACATTTCCGCCTAAAGATATCGTGCCGTAAGTTTGCTGAGGATTAATTCCGTTAATCAAAGTACTATCAAAATTAGCAGGCAATCCGTACCAATTATAAATTTGGTTTTGATACCCTAAATCCAGATTCCACGACACGTCTTTTTGATTGGAACCATACATCAAGTCAATCGATGTATCATAAAAACGATCTTCTAATTTCACACTTTTGATTCCGCCTTCAGACGAATGATGACGAAACATCCCGCCAACATAATCCGTATTATTAATATCATGATTTACGAATAATTCCCCAATAAAGGTTCCGTAATTCCCAACACCAAAAGTGGCGTAATTTTTAAACAAATGTGCTTGTTTTTCTTTCTCTACTCCTTCCGCTTTTCCTTTGGATGGTGTAAAAGTTGAAGCTACCGGAAAAGAGAAAATTGTGTATTTTATGGTTTCTTTTTTAGCATTTCCTTCCTCATCCAGTTCCGGAATTTCTTTGACTTTGAAAGCGTCCGAAATTTTTGGCGTATATGGTTTTACAACATTCACAGTTTCTGTGCCTATTTGCTCTTTCTTTTGCGCAAACGAAAATTGGGAGAGTAAAAGAAACAAAATCCCCACCCCTCCCGATAGCCATCGGGACTTCCCCGAAGGGAAGGGTGCCGAAAACGTTGCTGCCTTATTTGTGAATGATTTTATGTTTAAATCTTTAAATGTCATCTTTTATTTTTTTACTTCTTATTTATAACTCTTAACCTCTAACTTCTTTACTTGGTAATCGATGAATTTGTTTTGGATTCTTCCGCTTTTATAATATCCAATTCTTTTTGCGCATCAGAAACTACATCCTGAAAATCCGTAAAATTTTGAATTACATTTTCTAAAATATAGGTTGCTTGGTAACTGTCTTTCAGCCCGTAAAAGTTTTTCGCCATTAAGACTAATCCTTTGGCTCCAAAATATTTATAGCTGGAATAATTCTTCGCTAATTTTTGAACTGCAGTATTGGAAGCTTCAAATTTTTCGTCTTTGTTTTTAAAATAAGCGTCATAATATAGGGCTTCGGCGGCTAATTCTCCTTTGGCAATCGTCATTAATTTTGCGTAAGCAACTTTCGCTTTTGCTTCATCACCCGTTTCAATTGCCGCACGTGCAATGATAATTTGCGCATCACTTTTTACCTTATCATCCGTTTTAGGATTCATCAAAACCTTCTCTGCGTAAATACCTGAATTCGGATAATCTTTCTTATCGTAATACAATTTCATCAAGTTCGATTGTGCAAAAGTTTTATTCTGAGAAATATCCGCTTCATTTTCTAAACGGGATAAAACCGGAATTACTTTCTCATACTCTTTGTTTTTAAGGAAAATTTGAGCCAATCGTGACAAAGATTGTTCTGTAAATTCACTTCTGGATTGTGCAATTACATATTCATAATTAGGAATAGATTTGCTCTCTGATCCTTCAGAGAAATACAATTGAGCAAGGTAATAATTAGCCTGCAAAGCATGTATTCCTCGAGGAAATTGGCCTACATAACTATTAAATCCTGCAATAGCCTGCTTGGTATTATTTTGTTGAAATTGTTTTTCAGCAGCTTCATACGTGTCATTATCCAATTCTGCATCTGTTACAGCAACAAAATCCAATGTACGAACCCAAATTGCATATTCATCTACTCTTCCATTGTCTACATAAATCAATCGAGCGGTTGCTACAGCTTCTAAAGCCTCCGGAGTTCTAGGAAAATCCGCAGCAACTTTTTTAAATTTCAACAATGCCTGATCGTCTTTATCCGTGTTATAATACACTAATCCCTGACGCAAAATAGATCTGGAAGTGAAAGATCCTTTTTTAAATTCAGTATTTAATCGGTCATACGTTTTTACGGCAAGGTCATTTTTATTCTCGGCAACATAGGCATTGGCAAGTTCAAAAAGCGCATCGTCTCTGTATTCTGATTTTGGATACAATTGTAAAAAAGCGTTTAATTCCTCTATTTTTTTGTCATTTTTAGCAATAAATCCGTAGCAAATCGCTTTTTGGAAATAGGCATAATCCGCGTCTTCACTTTTGGATTCTATGACTTTAATATACGCATCCATAGCCGGACCGTATTTTGAAGTTACAAAACGGCAATCCGCTAAACGCAAATACGAATCATTCAAACGCACTTTATCTGAAGGTGCTTTTTCTATTTGATTTTGAAAATAATTACCCGCTTGCTCGTATTCTTTCAATTTGAAATACGTGTAAGCAATATTGTAATTACTATTTTTAAATTCTGGTGTTGTTGCTGCTTGGTTTGAACCAATGAATTGCTTGAAACTTAATAACGCCCCTTTGAAATCATTCAAAACATATTCAGTTTCTCCTTGCCAGAAAGTAGCTCGAGCAGTAAAAACAGCATCTTTTTGTTCACTTATGGATTTCGTGAACATTTTCAATGCTTCTGGATAATTTCCATCCGTGTATAATTCTAAACCTCTATAAAAAAGTACTTTTTGGTAGGCTAATTTATTTTCTGGTGATTTATTTTTTTCCAATAAAACTAAGGCTTCTTTGTAGTTTTTAGAAGAAATATAAGAATCTATCAGTAATTTTTCAACCTCTGAACGGCTTGCATTATCCGGATATTTTTTCAAAAAAGCCTGTAAAACCGCTGGAACACTTTGATACGAATTCCCTAATTCATAACTTAATTTGGCATAATTTAAACTGGCATCTTCTTGGATGGCCAAATCAAACTCCATTTCCGAAGCATTTTTGAAAGCATTCAAAGCTTGTTGTTTCTTATCGGTATTCAGGTAACTTTCTCCCAAATGATAATACGCATTTTGCGCTACGAAATCTTTCCCGCCAATGATTTTATTGAATTGAGAAATCGCGTTTTCGTAGTCTTTTTGTTTGTAATACGCATATCCTAATTGATAAAAATCCGTATTATTCCATCTTCCTTTTTTCCCTTTATAGGCTACTAAATATGGAATTGCGGTGTCGTATTTTTTTAAATTAAAATAACTTTCACCGATGATTTTATTCAGTTCTGATTTTTCTAAAGGATTTGATTTAGCCATTGCTTTCTGACCTAAATCAATCGCTTTTTGGAAATTTCCCAACTTAAAATTCATATCCGCCTGATAATACGAAAGTTTTTCTTTGTACTTTTCTTCGCCTGAAACTTCATCAAAATACTTTGTAGCTTGCTTATAATCATCGCCTTCATACGCCATAAACCCTAAATAATATTTGGCTTGAGAACCATATTCAGCAGAATTCACGACTTTATTCAAATAGACTGTAGCTTCTTTTTTCTTTTTGGCATTAAAAAAACTATAGCCTTTCTGGAAGTTGAATTTATCTTGGTCATTTCTGCTTAAACTGCTTTCGTCCACTTTATCAAACCATTGTAACGCTTGCGGATAATTCCCTTGGTTAAAATGATAATGTGCCACCTCAATGTAGGCTTGATTTTGTTTTACGCTCGTAGGATAATCCGAAACAAATTGCTCCATCAATGCATCTGCATTCGACTGATTGGTTCGAATGGCACAATTAGCGGCATAATACGCACAATCAGATTTTAGTTCTTCAGTAGTCGCCGTTTCCTTTACTTTATTAAAAATTAGTTGCGCCGATGCGTATTGCGCGTCTTTAAATAAAGAAACCGCTTTATTGAAATCTTTCGAATCGTGTGTGTAAATGGTTGATTTTTGTGCCGAAATAGTGGCTGTTATAATAAAAATTGGAATAAAGAAGAGCCAAGAAATTTTACGCATTGTGATTTTATTTTAATAATTCAAATGTATCATATTCTGAACTCTATAACGAATCGTTATTGGCTTTTATTATGAACATTTTTTTTAACACCGTAGAATTTAACTTTATTCATCCCTTTAAACTCCGCTACTTTCACATATTATTTATAATTATCAGAATTCTATCTAATTGAATAGAATTTATTTTGAATAGAACCGTTATCTTCTTACTTTTACCCAATAAACAAATGCAAATTATGTCACAATCCGTACTGTCTTTAAAAAATGTAAATATTTATCAAGAAGGAAAATCTATTTTAACAGAGGTAAACTTGGAGGTAAAACACGGTGAATTCCTTTACATCATTGGAAAAACAGGTTCCGGAAAAAGTAGCTTAATGAAAACTTTATATGCTGATTTAGCTTTAACGGAAGGAGAAGGTCATATAGTAGATTTTGATTTAGCCACTTTGAAAGAAGATGATATTCCGTTTTTGAGAAGAAAGATTGGAATCGTTTTTCAAGATTTCAAATTACTACCGGACAGAACTGTAAAAGACAATATGTTATTTGTTCTAAAAGCTACAGGCTGGATTGACAATGACGAAATGCAACGAAAAATTGATGAAGTTTTAGACAAAGTAGGGATGAAAGAATTTGGCAATAAAATGCCGCATCAACTTTCAGGTGGTGAACAACAGCGTGTTGCCATAGCCAGAGCTTTACTCAACGACCCTGAATTAATCCTTGCTGACGAACCAACAGGAAACCTTGATCCACAAACCAGTGCCGAAGTTTTAGAAGTATTAAAAAGCATCAATGCTAACGGAAAAACCATTATTATGGCAACACACGATTATGCATTATTGATGAAATTCCCTTCGAAAACATTGAAATGTGAAGATGCGAAAATCTTTGAAGTGGTTCAGAGAACGGCATAATGCTTTCCATTCTTGTTCCAATATACAATTACAATGTTTATCCTCTTGTTTTAGAGTTGCACAAACAATGTATGGATTGCGGAATAGATTTTGAAATTCTATGTCAAGATGATGCTTCAAAATCAAATTTGAATGCATGTAATGAAAATGTCAATGCATTATCAAATTGCAGTTTTGTCTCCTTAAAAGAAAATCTGGCACATCGTGAAAACAGAAATTCCCTTGCTGAGCAAGCAAAATTTGATTATTTGCTTTTTATCGACGGGGACTCCATCATTATTCATGACCATTACATAAAAAAATACATTGAAAATCTTCATGCTTTTGATGTTGTTTATGGCGGTAGGTTACATCCTGAAAAATGTCCCTCTAACAACCAAAAACTACGTTGGAAATACGGAAGATTTATTGAGGACAAATCTGCAACAAACCGAAAGAAAAAATCGTATCAATCATTACTTTTTAATAATACCGTAATTAAAAAAGAGTGTTTCAACAAAGTAAAATTTGATAAAAACATAAAAAAATACGGTCATGATGACACCCAGCTTTCGTATCAATTGAGTGTATTGCAAGCCAAAGTAAATCACATTGAAAATCCTGTTGAACACGGAGATATTGATACAAATTTGGTTTATCTGAATAAAACTAAAGAGTCTTTAGAAAATCTGATTTCGTTATACGAAGAAGAAAAAATTGATATTGAATTTGTAAAGCTTATTCAATTGTATCATTTTTTAAAAAGAACAAAATCCACTTTCATCATTTCAAAAATACATTCCGTTTTAGAGAAATATCTTTTACAAAATTTGACCGGAAAGAATCCTAATTTATTCCTTTTTAATTGGTTTCGAGTTGGCTATTTATGCTCGATAAATCAGAAAAATTAATTCTTTTTCATTCCAATAAACAATTGATTCCAAGTTTCCATAATAGCATCGATATTGTATTTTTCGCTGGATAATTTTGCCCTTTTTCCCATTTCCCTTCTTAATGTCGTATTTTCGATTAAAGTCTCAATTGCTTTTACATAATCTGATTCGTTCCCATTTTCGATCAAAAATCCGTCTTCATTTTCAGAAATTATTCCTCTTGGACCGCACGGACAATCATAAGCAATACAAGGCAATCCAGAAGCCATTGCCTCAATTAAAACCATTCCAAAACCTTCAAATCGAGATGTCATTAGACAAAATGAGTCTTCAGAATATTTTTTATCAATATCTTGAACTGGTTCATAAAAAACTACATTGTCCGAAATATTCAGATTTTCAGCTAACAATCGTAAATTAACATTCTCAGATGTTTTTCCATAAATTTCCAACATCCAATCCGGGTGTTTTACAACTACTTTTTTCCAAATTTGTAACATTCTGTCAAATCCTTTTTCATACGTATGCCGACCAACTGCAATGACTTTTTTATTTTCTAAAGCACTGGATTTTTCAGAAGTGAACCATAAGGGGTTTGGAATGACAATCGTGTTATTTATATTCCATTCTGCAATGCTTTCGCTCGTCACAACAACAAATCGATCGTATTTCTTTATCCCGGTTTTTTTAAAAAAATAAAGAAAACCAGATCTAACTTTCGTCAAAAAATCATTCTTTAATACTCTTTCTTCAATAAACTTTGAACTGTGCATTTCTAAAACTAGAGGTACTTTATTTTTTAAAATAAAAGGAATAAAATACGCTTTTAAACCATTATCACAAACAATAATAACATTGGGTTGAATTGCTTTAATTTTACTTTTTAACCCCTTCGCAAAAGAATTAAAAAATTGAAAAAAGTTACCTTTCAATAGTAAATCGTGAAAAATAATATTGGAATTAAAAGAATAAAACAGAGGAGAAAAACCCTCGTTTTGAGTCAGAATATGAACTTCATATCCTAATTTTTCAACAAGGTAATTGGCTTTTATCGAAAGGACTCTGGCTACACCACCTTCATTATTTATGTTGGGAACAATGTATAAAAGTTTCATTTTTTAGAAATCAAAAATTCATCAAAATCCCGAATATAATCTTCTTCATCGAACACATCAGATGCTAAAACCAAACAAACTGCTCCGGAAGAAAAATTTTCTAATTCCCTCCAAATGTGATTTTCTATAAATAATCCTTTGTCAGGTTTATTCAATGTAATTGTTTTGACTGAACTTCCATTCTTTAAAACCACATCAAAACTTCCTGAAATAGCTATCAATATTTGTTGGAGATTTTTATGGGAATGTCCTCCTCGTTTTGAAGAACTTGGAATATCATATAGATAATAAACTCTTTTTATATCAAAGGGAATGGAACCGTTTTCCATCACAGCAATGTTTCCTAAGGTATTTTCTATTTTTGGAATGTCAATTATTTTTACATTCATAATTCTAATTTAGTTATATTTAAAAAACCTTCCATTTTCATTAGTTCTAACCATTGCTGACCAATTGTTTCCAGTAAAAAAGGCTTTATACTTTCTAATGCATTTTGCTTGCAATGGAGATATAAAGATTGATCTGACTCTAGTAAATTCATTGCTTCCGTAAGTTTTTGCAAGTTTTGATTTTCTACTAAAATCCCATTTTTTTTATCCTTAATAATTACACTTGGTCCACAGGGACAATCAAATGCTATAACGGGAGTTTCACATGCTAAAGCTTCTAAGAGAACATTGGCAAATCCTTCGTTTTTACTCGTCAATACCAGAAATTTAGCTTTAGAAATATACTTAAAAGGATTGTTTTGGTATCCTAAAAAATGCACATATTCTGAAATTCCATTCGCTTCTGCTATACTTTTCAATGGGGTTTTATTGCCTTTTCCCAGTATTATAAGATGAATATTTTTTTTAGGTAATATTGAATTTGCATAACTCAATATTAACTTATCAAACTGCTTTATTGTACTCTCATATTGACCTATCGCAATGATATAATCAAATTCAACGTCAATTGATTCTGTACACTTTTCGTTAACTTCCTCTAAATTTACCGGATTAGAAATAGTAATAACGTTTTTTAAATTATGTTTCTGCTCTATCAACTCCTTCATTTCTTTCACAATAGCAACATTCGCATAACAATGATTGTACATAAACCTGGTCAACAAAGAGTTCTTAGGCATATAATGATCTATCAAAAAACTATGAACTGTAAATATCGTTTTTGTGCTATAAATAAATCGCGATAAAATTAACTCCTGAATAGGTTTAATTCTAAAACGGAAATCTATTATGTAATCAAAATCATTCGCATTTAAACAATTTCGCAAAGCAATCAGTCGCTTGTATTTATTCAAAAATCCATTTTTGTTGTCCTTTAACAACCCTAAATTGACAAGCTTCCCAGAATAAGAATACGACACTTCATCTAAAATAATGATGTTATAAACGTCTATTCCTATTTTATCAAAAAAAATTGACAACATAGCCATAACTTTTTCGCTTCCGCCTCCACTTAACCGGTACCCAATTAAAGCAATTTTATACTTAAAGTTTTGTTTTATCATTGCTGATTGCATATTTTCGTTACAAATATAATATTCATGCGAATTTTACTTATCGGAGAATATAGTCTTTTACACAATTCTTTGAAGGAAGGGTTAGTTCAACTTGGACATGAAGTAATTTTAGCAGCAAATAGTGATGGTTTCAAAAACTATCCCGTTGATTTAAATTTTGAAGCCAAATGGAGTAAATTTAAGTTAATTAATATACTTAGACAAATTATTTATCGCCTTTTTAAATATGACTTTGCGACTTTAGAATATGGAATTCGCTTTTATTTTTTACTTCCAAAATTTAAAAATTTCGATGTAATTCAGTTCATCAATGAAGCTCCTATAAAAACAACAAAGAAATTTGAACTTTTCTTGATTAAGAAAATTTTCGAATCTAATAAAAGGGTTTTTATTTTGTCCTGCGGCGCTGATTATTTGAATATGAAATTCGACATAGAAAACAAAACCAAAAAATCAATTTTACAACCCTTTTTTCTTAATCCAAAACTAAATAAAGAGTTTGATCCATTATTTGAATATTTAAAAGAAAATCACAAAAAAATACACGATTTTGTTTTGGAAAAATGCAGTGGAATAATCGCAACCGATTTTGATTATGTTGGTGCCGTAAATAAAAGTTCGAAATATTCCGGTTTCATTCCATACCCAATTAATCACACAAAATTAATGTTTCAGCAATTGAACATTGACAATAAAATCGTGATTTTTCTTGGTATAAATGAATGGAGCTACAATCAAAAAGGCATTCCTTATTTTGAAAAAGCACTTGAAATCATAAAAATAAAATACGGAAACAGAGTTGAAATAATTATTACAAAAACAGTTCCGTATCCGATTTATATCGATTTATACAACAAAGCACATATTTTATTAGACCAAACTTTTAGTTGCGACCAAGGATATAATGCACTGGAAGCCATGGCAAAAGGAAAAGTCGTATTCACTGGTGCCGAAAAAGAGTTTGTACAACATTATAATGTATCCGAACGAGTTGCTGTAAATGCTTTGCCTGATGTGGATTATTTAGTAGCAGAATTGTCATTTTTGATTGAAAATCCCGAAGAAATTATTGCAATTGGCAAACGAGCACGAGCATTTCTGGAGCAAGAACATGATTTTATAAAAATTGCTAAGCACTACTTAGAAACTTGGAATAAAGCTTAAATTTTTATCTAAAAAACTAAAACAAACTCTTTCTGAAATAAACAACCAACACCAACAAATAAATAAAATTATCAAAAGCCTGAGCCATTACAAGTCCCTGAATTCCAAATAAATCAACTAAATAAATACTTGAAAAGTACAAAACAAGAAGTGAAAATATTTCGGAAACTATAAATGCTACAGTTAATTTTTTTGCGAAAAACTGATACCCTAAAATCAAAGAAGCTACTTTTAGAACATCACCTGCCAACTGCCAAAAAAACAAAGTCGTTACCGGTAGAAACGCATGGGTAAAAAGTAGATTAACGATAAAAAATCGTAAAAAGTAAAGCACCGTTAATACTATTATGAAAACAGGTAAAATATTTTTGAAATAACTCCAAAAAACACGTTTTGTCTCCAGATTGTTTTTGGCGACAGCCAATTTCGGCAAAAAATAAACAGTCAAAATTGTAGTAACAAACAACATATAATATGTGGAAATGCGTGTCATTGTTTCCCAAAAACCGGCTTGTTCCAGTCCAACATTCTGGATAACATGATTTCTGATTAACAAATACACCAAAGGTCCTAAAACTGTTGAAACCAAAGCCATTAAAGAATAAGACGATAGATTTTTCAGCACCTGATAATCAAACTGATACATACGAATCGTTTTAAAAAAATTGATTTCCTTGTTTATGTAATAAAATGTCACAAAAAACAATAAAGCTGGCGAGAATACTAATGACAGCAATGCACCTAGAGTTTTATAGTTCAAAATCATACCTATAGAAACCAATAAACCAATGGCATTCCCTATTATGTTGACCCAAATAACTCTTTTGAATTGCCCTAAACCATTAAGTACAGACAACAAAAAGACAGAAATTGCGTACCAAGGCAAAGCCAAAGCCAGTACTTTGAAAACAATCGCATACTCAAAATTATTTCCAAATATTTGACTGTTCCAATAAGACGCAAAAAAATATAAGACGCCACTTAAAACAGTCGCAATACATACCAAACTAATAAAAACTGTGGTAATTATTTTTTTAAGCTGATTCTCATTTTTATCGTTTTCAGCAACATATTTTATAATTCCGTTTTGAAAACCTAAAGTCGAAATGCCTTCTAAGGAAGTTAAAAAATTTCTCAAATTACCAACTAAAGCCATTCCGCTTGGACCTACAAAAACAGCCAATAATTTTGAAGTAATTAACCCAATTCCAATTTTTAAAATAACGCTTAAACTATTTAAAGACGTAATCTTAAACAGCTGTGTCTGTGCTATTTTTTTAATAAATTCCAATTTAGTATTTATTTAAAACTGCAACAATAAAACTCACCTCATCAATTGTCAAGACTGGGCTTATAGGCAAACTCAACACTTCATCATGAATTTTTTGGGTTATTGGAAAAGACAAATGATTCCATAATGATAATGCTTTTTGATTGTGAGGCGCAACGGGATAATGTATTATCGTTTGAATATTATTCTGATGTAAATAGTTTTGCAACTTTATTCTGTTTTGGGTTCGAATGACAAACAAATGAAAAACATGATTATTTGATAAATCCCAATTTGGCAATCGTATTTTATCATTTTTAATTTCAGACAAATAGCGTTTTGCAATTACTCTACGTCGTTGATTTTCAATATCTAAATGGGGCAATTTCACATTAAGGAAAGCCGCTTGCAATTCATCTAATCTTGAATTTATACCTACATAGTCATTATAATATTTCGTTTCAGAACCATAATTCCGGAGTGATTGAATGACTTTTGCCAACTCCGAATCATTTGTGGTAACTGCTCCCCCATCTCCCAATGCGCCTAGATTTTTCCCGGGATAAAAACTATAGGCTACGCTTGATTTTTGATTTTTGATTACTTCGTCAGTTCGACCTGCGGTCTCGGGTGCTGATTCCTGGTTTCTGATTGCACCGTGAGCCTGAGCCGCATCTTCGACAACCAACAAATCATTTGCAACAGCAATTTCATTTATCGCATCCATTTCTGCCAATTGTCCATAAAGATGAACTACCAGAATTGCTTTGGTTTTTGAAGTAATCTTTTGTGAAATTAAATCGGGATTGATGTTGTAGGTTTCTAATTTTGGCTCGACCAAAACAGGAATTAAATCTGCTTGTAAAATAGCCAAAATACTTGCTATGTAAGTGTTTGCAGGAACAATAACTTCATCACCTTTTTGCAATTTCCCTAATTGTATGTAGCCTTTAAAAATCAGCACCAAAGCATCATAACCATTCCCGGTTCCGATGCAATATTTCGCACCACAATAGTTGGCAAAACTGGCTTCAAATTCCTGGACTTCATTTCCTAAAATATACCAACCATTGGCTAAAACTGTTTTCAATTTTTCCTGAAAAGCAGTTTCATACGGTTCGTTTATTTTTTTTAAATCAAGAAATGGAATCATTTGGTCAGTATATTTTTTGATTTAGTAAAAAAGGTATCTAGCTTAACATAATTAGCCGTTTTGACTTCATAAAAATCGTGAATTATTGTACTGGCTCCAAAACTTTCTTTCCAATAAGACAATCCATCATTCAATAATTTTCCTTGCGCTTCATTAGAAATCCCAAAATCAAAAAATCGTTTATTGGCAAAAACATCTGTAATTAAAAAATGATATAAAAAGTCTAAACTTCCTAGATTTTCATCGTTTTCATATTTAGAAATGTATTGACAATGTGCTACAGTTGGAGTTTCAAAAACAGTAGTTCCTGCTACAATTTCATTATTGTGATATACATTAAACTGCCTGATATCATTAGGAAAAAAACTTTTCAACAAGTGTATTTCTTTCAAAGAATGAACAGGTTCTGCATGGTGTCTTTCCTCTAAGTTTGGAATCAATATTTCATTCCAAAACAATTCAAAATCACTTTCTTCTTTGATAACTAAACCCTTTGCAATTCCTTTTTGAATGCCTCTTTTTCTAATTTTTGAAAAATTATTCTTCTGTGATAAATCAATCACAGACAAGCAATCTCGTCTTACCAATTTGGCTTCAGCCAAAAATAAAGCATATTGAATTTCTTCGGCAGGTTTTGCATGATAAATAGTTGGAATCGTTTTTAGATGCAGTTTCTCTATTTTATTGTCATTTAGAAACAACAAAACAGACCTAAAAGCATTAATTATAGTTGTCAATTTTGACTTATCACTATAAACCAAGCCACCATAAGTCAATCCTTGATGCGAAAAAATTTCATTCCTAATTTTATTCGCTGGCAAAACAGCAACCAATTTTTCGTTCTCAAAAATCATCAAAGAGAAATCCTCGAATCGATCTTTGTGGTATTCCATAAAATCACGGTGAAATAAAAAGGTAGCGTTTTTGGCTTGACCAATAAAGGCATTCCAATTTGTATAATCGCTTTCCTGGTATTGTTTGACGGAATAATTTTTCACTATTTGGTTTTAGACTTCGTGAAATTAAGCATTTTTTATTTATTCTCTAAAGGGGATAAATACCATTTGAATTTCACTGCCATCAAACGAACCGAAATAATAACTAAGGATGTCGCTAAGTATAAAACATCATTTTCTAAATTAAATTCCCGAAGGATAAAGAAAACAATTCCACCCAGAATACAAATCGTTGCATAAATTTCCCTTCTGAAAATAACAGGGATTTCAGTACACAAAATATCGCGGATAACGCCTCCAAAACAAGCTGTCATGGTTCCTAAAGCTACACAAATAACCGGATGAAGCCCTATATTAATTCCTTTTTCAAGACCTATTAAAGTAAAAACTCCTAATCCAATGGTATCAAATAAAAACAAAGAAGTTCGCAATCGGTCGAATTTTTTTCTGAAAATGATGGCCAATACAAATCCGATAATTATAACATAAACGTATTTTAAATCCAGCATCCATCCCACAGGAGTTCGCCCAATCATAATATCACGCAACGTTCCGCCACCCACGGCAGTTACAAATGCAATAATAAATACACCAAAAGGGTCCATTTTTTTATTCATTGCCGTCAAAGCGCCAGACATGGCAAAAGCCATCGTACCGATGATGTCTAATAAATGGAACATGATGTTTTTGGATTTAAAAATGGATAAAAAGAATGCTATTTATTAAATATAATTCGGACAAAATTAAAGAAAATACTCGTGTAACCAACTCATATTGTCTACATTTAATCCACGCCTGTTTCAGTAGATAAATATTCGAAACCAAATATAGAAAACTGAATTTTCTCTATGTATCTTTGTTTCCTATAAATTAAATAGTTGTACCTCTTGAAACAAATCACTTCGATACAAAATCCATATATAAAATCTTTAGTGCAATTGCAGGAAAAAGCAAAAGCTCGTAAACAATCCGGAACCTTTTTAATTGAAGGAAAACGCGAAATTTCTATTGCCATCAAAGGAAGTTATGAAATGGAAATGCTGTTATTTTTACCTGAAATTTGTTCTGAAGCTGAAGCCAGACAATTATCTAAAAATGCAGAGCTGATAGAAATCAATAAGGAAGTCTATCAAAAACTGGCTTATAGAGATACTACTGAAGGTATTTTGGCTGTAGCCAAAACCAAATCGCTGCAATTATCTGATTTGAAATTATCTGAAAATCCATTGATTCTTATTGCCGAAGCACCGGAAAAGCCTGGGAATATCGGCGCTTTATTGCGCACTGCCGATGCTGCTAATCTTGATGCGGTAATTATTGCCAATCCAAAAAGTGATTTATACAATCCAAATATTGTGCGTTCCAGTGTAGGCTGTTTATTCACCAACCAAATTGCTACCGGAACAACATCAGAAATTATTGCTTTTTTGAAAGAACGAAAAATTAATTTTTATTGTGCGACTTTACAAAACTCAACTTCGTATCACACGCAAGATTACACCACGCCAACCGCTTTGGTTGTAGGGACGGAAGCCACTGGATTGACAGAGGAATGGAGAAAGGAAGCGACTCAAAATATTATTATTCCAATGCAAGGCGAAATCGATTCTATGAATGTTTCGGTTGCAGCAGCCATCTTGATTTTTGAAGCCAAAAGACAAAGAGGGTTTTAGATCACCGATTTTAGTTATGATTTTCAGGATTTGGATTTTAAAAGAGCCAACGAATAATTGCCTACAACAACTATATTTTTCAAAAAACAACAAACTATTTTATATCCTAAAAATGAATTTAGAAGAAAAAATCGCACAAGCTGAAACCAGAATTTTCAAAACCGTTTTCCCAAGCACAACCAACCATTACGATACTTTATTTGGCGGAACTGCCATGTTGATGATGGATGAAGTGGCTTTTATAGCAGCCACCAGGTTTACCAGAAAAAGATGCGTAACCGTTTCATCTGACAGAATTGATTTTAAAAAGCCCATTCCTGCCGGAACAATTGTAGAACTTATAGGAAAAGTATCAAAAATAGGAAACACAAGTTTAGATGTGAAAGTGGAAATTTATATCGAGCAAATGTATAGCAATCATAGAGAAAAGGCCATAACAGGGAATTTTACTTTTGTTGCATTGGATGAAAACAAAAAGCCAATGCGCATTTTAGACAATAATGAACCAGTATAGATCCTTTATTATTTTCAAATCCTAAAATCTTCTTGTTTATTTCATTACTTATTGTTATTTTTAGGAATTGAACCATGCCGTTATGACAGAAATAGATTTAGAAAAAGAAAATAAAGCAATTGCTCAAGAATACAAAGAATTACTTCGCATAAGCTACCAAACCTTAACTCCGGAAGGCAAAAAACTTATTCGTAAGGCTTTTGATGTTTCAGTAGATGCGCATAAAGACCAACGAAGAAAATCAGGAGAAGCTTATATCTTTCATCCTATTGCTGTGGCAAAAATTGTTGCCTCGGAAATAGGTTTGGGAGCCACATCCATTGCCGCTGCTTTATTGCATGATGTTGTCGAAGATACGCTAATGACGGTTCCGGATATCGAACGTTTGTTTAATCCAAAAGTAGCACAACTTGTTGAAGGTTTGACCAAAATATCCTTGGTTCAAAAGGATTTGAATGCATCATTACAAGCCGAGAATTTCCGGAAAATGATTCTTACACTGAATGATGACGTTCGTGTAATTCTGATAAAACTAGCCGATCGTTTGCACAATATGCAAACTATGGAATCGATGCAGGAAGACAAACAAACCAAAATTGCATCGGAAACTTTGTATATATACGCTCCATTAGCGCACCGATTGGGTTTATACAACATCAAAACTAAACTGGAAGATTTAGGATTAAAATATACGGAACCTGCAGTTTATAATGATATTGTAAGCAAAATAAAAGAAACCAAAGAAGAGCAAGATACCTATATTGCTGATATTACAGCCGTTCTAAAAACAGCTTTGGATGAAGAAGGAGTCGAGTATATTATAAAAGGGCGTCCAAAATCTATCTACTCCATTCGTCGAAAAATGAAAGCGCAGAACGTAAGCTTCGACGAAGTGTATGATAAGTTTGCGTTGCGCATCGTTTACAAATCAAATCCTCATGACGAAAAATTTCTTGCCTGGAAGATATATTCTATTGTAACAGATCATTACAGACCAAGTCCAAGTCGTTTGCGTGACTGGATTTCGTCACCAAAATCTACCGGTTACGAAGCGCTGCATATTACTGTAATGGGACCAAAAGGTCGCTGGGTCGAAGTTCAGGTTCGAAGCGAACGCATGGACGAAATTGCCGAAAAAGGATACGCAGCACATTACAAATATAAAAATGGCGCTACTGAAGAAAGCGGTCTGGATGTTTGGCTAAACTTATTAAAAGAAGCCCTGGAAAGTTCAGAAACGAATGCAGTAGATTTTGTGGAAGATTTCAAAATGAATTTATATTCTAAAGAGATCTTTGTATTTACTCCAAAAGGAGAAATAAAATCATTGCCTAAAGGCGCCACTTCACTTGATTTTGCTTTCAGCATTCATTCTGAAATAGGAATTAGAACCAGAGGAACGCGTGTCAATGGGAAATTAGTTCCTTTGAACTTCGAATTAAAAAGTGGCGATCAAATTGAAGTTATCACCTCGCAACATCAAAAACCTACAATCAACTGGCTAGATTATGTAACCACTTCCAGAGCCAAAACGAAGATAAAAAATGTTTTAAACGAAAACACCAAGAAAATTGGCGAGGAAGGAAAAGAACTCCTTACTCGAAAACTAAAACATTTAAAAATAACGTTAAACGAATCAGTGGTTAACGAATTGGTTAACTTTTTCAAACTAAAAACGAGTTTAGATTTATTTTATAGAGTAGGAATTGGCGCTATTGAAAACCAGCAACTCAAAGACTACGCAGCACAAAAAAGCAATACTTTCATTAATTTTTTCAAAAATAAAATGAAACGTTCGCCAAGCACTGCTGATGAAGATATCCATAAACCAATCATAAGCAGTAACTATGATTTACTTGTTTTTGGTAAGGAACATGACAAATTGGATTATAAATTATCGCCTTGCTGCAACCCAATTCCGGGTGATGATGTATTTGGATTTGTAACGATCAACGAAGGAATAAAAGTGCATAAAAAAGATTGTCCGAACGCCATTGGGATGCAATCTAATTATGCCTACCGAATAATGACCGCCAAATGGATTGACTCTTCACAAGAAGAATTCAAAGCCATCATAAACATAACCGGAATGGATGTTTTAGGACTTACAAACCAATTAACAAAGGTGATTTCAAACAATATGCATGTTAATATTCAGAGTATTTCCTTAAGTACCGATGCAGGAATTTTTCATGGTCAAGTTGCGGTAATTGTTCGAAACAATACCATTTTGAAAAAAATGATCAACAATATCAAAAAAATTGACGGAATCGATAAAGTAACAAGGGTTTATAAAACATAGAAAAAAATCCAGTTTTTAGTTTCAAATCTCCGTTTATTCAACCTGAAACTAAAAAACTTGAAACTAAACAAACCTGAAACTTTATACTTTAAACTAAAAAATTTATCTTTGCCCGCATATGACACTCATTTCCACAGATAACACCAAAAACCAAGAAATTGTAAAAAATGTTTTTACAATGTATCTTGAAAAAAAAGGACATCGCAAGACTCCTGAACGTTATGCTATCCTTCAGGAAATTTACGATAGCGAAGAACATTTTGATGTAGAAAATCTTTATATCAAAATGAAAAATAAAAACTATCGTGTGAGTAGAGCAACTCTTTACAATACGATTGAATTGCTATTGGATTGTGCTTTAGTGCGTAAACACCAATTTGGACAGAATCAGGCACATTATGAAAAATCATATTTTGACAAACAGCACGATCATATTATAATGACAGATACTGGCGAAGTAATCGAGTTTTGTGACCCAAGAATTCAAAGTATCAAAAAAACAATCGAAGAAATATTCGACATAGAGATTACCAACCATTCCTTATATTTATATGGAATAAAAAAACAAAAATAGTACGGATAACTGACTAGTTGTCCCTTCAATATATCACTAACTACAAAATAACAGATAGAATGACCGTAGATTTATTACTAGGATTACAATGGGGAGATGAAGGAAAAGGGAAAATTGTTGATGTTCTAACTTCAAATTATGATATTATTGCTCGTTTTCAAGGAGGTCCAAATGCAGGACATACTTTGGAATTTGACGGAATAAAACATGTTCTTAGAACTATTCCTTCTGGTATTTTTCATAAAACGGCTGTAAACATCATTGGAAACGGAGTAGTAATTGATCCTGTAGTTTTTCAAAAAGAAATTGAAGGTCTTGAGAAATTTAATTTAGACATCAAAAGCAAATTAATCATTTCAAGAAAAGCGCATTTAATTTTGCCAACACACCGTTTATTAGATGCTGCTTCTGAGGCTTCTAAAGGCAAAGCAAAAATTGGTTCTACTTTAAAAGGAATTGGTCCGACTTATATGGACAAAACCGGAAGAAACGGTCTTCGTGTAGGTGATATCGAATTAGAAGATTTTGCAGATCGTTACAGAGCTTTGGCTGACAAGCATGAAGCAATGATAAAATTCTACGATGTTGCTATCCAATACAATTTAGAGGAATTAGAAAAAGAATTTTTTGAAGCTATCGAAGAACTAAAAAAATTAGATTTTATCGACAGCGAAGAATATTTACACCAAGCTCAAAAAGCAGGTAAATCAATATTATGCGAAGGAGCACAAGGTTCATTATTGGATGTTGATTTTGGTACCTATCCATTTGTAACTTCATCTAATACAACTGCTGCAGGTGCTTGTACCGGTTTAGGTATTGCTCCAAATAAAATCAAGGAAGTATACGGAATTTTCAAAGCGTATGTAACACGCGTAGGAAGTGGTCCATTCCCTACTGAACTTTTTGACGAAGATGGTGCAACTATGGCACGTGTAGGAAATGAATTTGGATCTGTAACCGGAAGACAAAGACGTTGTGGTTGGTTAGACTTAGTAGCACTTAAATATGCTGTTCAAGTTAATGGTGTAACGCAACTGATGATGATGAAAGGTGATGTTCTTTCAGGATTTGAAACGTTGAAAGTATGTACCGAATACAATTATAAAGGGGAGAAAATTTCTCATTTCCCTTATAACATCGAGCCAGAAAATGTAACTCCGGTTTATCAGGATTTCAAAGGTTGGAAACAAGATTTGACTGGTATGACAACCTATGATGAATTACCGACTGAATTAAAAGAATACATTGCATTCATTGAAAAAGAAGTGGAAGTTCCTATCAAAATAGTTTCTGTAGGTCCAGACAGAAAGCAAACTATTCTAAAATAAGATTACTAAACGCTCTGAAAATTCAGAGCGTTTTTTTTAGTTTAAAAATCAATCCAGCCAAATGAAAAATCCAGCTATTAAAATACAAAAAACCGAATTGCTCTCAGACAATTGGTATATCTTAAACAAAGTAACTTTTGACTATCAAAAAAAAGACGACTCTTGGATTACCCAAAAAAGAGAAGTCTATGATCGAGGAAACGGCGCCGCCATTTTATTATATAACACACAACAAAAAACAGTTATTTTAACGCGACAATTTCGCTTGCCAACCTATCTTAACGGAAATGAAACCGGAATGATGATTGAGGTTTGTGCAGGACTTCTGGACCAAGATAATCCCGAGCAATGCATCATTCGAGAAACCGAAGAAGAAACAGGATACCGCATTACTAAAGTAAAAAAGGTGATGGAAACCTATATGTCACCCGGTGCCGTAACCGAAATTTTATACTTATTTGTTGGCGAATATGATGAATCCATGAAAGTGAGTGACGGTGGCGGAGTGGAACATGAAGAAGAAAATATAGATGTGATGGAAATGTCTTTCGACAAAGCGTATTCTATGATTGAATCCGGTCAAATGCAGGATGCAAAAACCATTATGTTACTACAATATGCCAAAATAAACAGTCTTATTTAATGAACAACACGACTAAAGGGGTTTTATTTGCCTTATTAGCTACCTTGCTTTGGTCAGTAAATATGGTAATTGCCAGTGGTATAAAAGGTCACATCCCTCCTATTGGATTGGCTTTTTGGCGATGGACAGTTGCTTGTATTGTTTTGGCTCCGTTTGCTATAAAAAGTACGATTGAAAGTTTCAAAATTGTAAAGAAACACATTCGGTATCTTACGCTTACGGCTGTATTGGGCATCACTATTTTTAATACGCTGATTTACTTTGCAGGAAGAACAACAAGCGCAGTCAATTTATCATTAATCGCCATTTCGATTCCGTTATTTATTGTTGTTCTCTCCAGGATTATTTTTAAAGAGAAAGTTTCTACTATAAAAATAGTGGGAATTGCAACCATAATTACAGGAGTTTTAGTCCTTATTTCCAAAGGTTCCATGCAAGCATTACTCCATATCAGTTTTACCATTGGTGATTTATTGATGCTTGTTGCTTGCTTCTTTTTTGCTTATTATACGATACTAGTCCGACAAAAACCGGATGAGTTAACCCCAAAAGTGTTTTTGTTTAGTGTATTTATAATCGGCACAATTTTACTATTTCCTTTTTATATGTATGAACACATCTATTATAAAAAAGTGATTTTTGACACTAAAACAGTCCTGATAACCACATACGTAGGCATCTGCGCTTCCTTAATTTCTTTCTATTTATGGAACGAAGCCATTCGATTAATTGGCACCTCAAAAACAGCATTAATATATTATTTGATCCCCGTTTTCAGTGGGATTTTGGCGTATTTTTTTCTTAACCAAGCCATTTTACTAACCCAAATTATAAGTATGGGAATCATTATTTCCGGGTTATTAATTACCACTAAAAAGTAACTGTTCAGTTTTTTTACTCTAAATCAATTAGTAATTCCAACAATGAGATTAAGAGGTAAAGAGAAAATTGCATTAGAAAATTTAATACTTTAAAATTCCTATGCTGCTTTTTTATACTAATAAATCAAAACTAATTCCAACAATGAGATTAAGAGGTAAAAAGAAAATTTGAAGAAGCTCTAAATTGTATTAAAAAACTCCAATGACTTCAAATTTACACGTTGGTGTGTTTGAAGCAGAAACTTAATGTTTGGTACTGTATACATAAAAAAGCAAAATGAAAATAAATTCATTCTGCTTTTTTATTGATAAGGTGTTCTAAAAAATTACTATTTATTAGGCTGTGGTGTCATTCTTAAATATGGTTTTACTCTTTCGTAGCCTTTTGGGAATTTAGCAGCAATATCTTCGTCCTTAATTGCTGTCGAGATTACCACCTTATCACCATCTTTCCAGTTTGCCGGTGTTGCTACGCTGTATTTAGCAGTCAATTGTAAACTATCAATAACACGCAATAGTTCGTCAAAATTTCTACCGGTTGACGCAGGATATGTCAAGGTCAATTTTATTTTTTTGTCTGGTCCAATTATAAAAACCGAACGAACCGTGAAACTCTCACTTGCATTGGGATGAATCATATCGTACAATTCAGCAACATGCTTGTCTTCATCAGCAATTATAGGAAAGTTAACGGTGGTGTTTTGAGTTTCATTGATGTCTTTAATCCACTCCTTGTGGGAATCTACTCCATCAACACTCAATGCGATTACTTTTACATTTCGCTTTTCAAATTCAGGATAATAATTGGCAACTGTTCCTAACTCAGTGGTACAGACAGGTGTGAAATCAGCGGGATGGGAGAATAAAACACCCCAAGAATCTCCTAACCATTCATGAAATTTTATTTTTCCTTGTGACGTTTCTGCTTCAAAATCAGGAGCAATATCGCCTAATCGTAATGTTGCCATAGTAATTTAATTTATTGATTAGTAACATTGTAAGTTATTGAAATAAAAGCAATAAAGGAGAAAACTAATCTTAAAATTCTACTAATTTTTATGAAAACCAGAAAGCAATACTTCCAAAATAATGCAATTTAGGAAACCAAATGCCCTAGCCCTGATCGCAACGACATCCTTTTGTTTTTTTCTTTAAAAAACAAAAGATACAGTGCAGAGCAGGAAAAAGCTCCTGAAAAGAAGTATTATTTTTTCTTTAAATTAGGCAGAAAGAGCGCTATAATCCCTATCAAAGGCAAATAGGCGCAAAGATAATACACGTAAGTTATGCTGGTGTGATCTGCAAGATTTCCCAATAAAGCGGAACCCAAACCGCCCATTCCAAAGGCAAAACCATAGAAAAGACCAGAAACCATTCCGAGTTTTTTAGGCAATAATTCTTGTGCATAAACCAAGATTGCCGGAAATGCAGAGGAGATTATGATTCCAATTAAGACTGATAAAACGCCTGTCCAAAACAAATCAACATACGGCAACAATAAAGTAAAAGGTGCTACTCCCAAAACCGAAAACCAAATCACATATTTTCTTCCGAATTTATCGCCCAACGGTCCGCCGATTAAGGTTCCAATAGCACAAGAAGCCAAAAATAAAACCAAATGAAATTGCGCTTCCTGCACCGATAATCCAAATTTTTCGATTAAATAAAACGTGAAATAACTCGACATACTTGCCATGTAAAAGAATTTTGAAAATATCAAAACTAACAAAATTCCCACTGAGATTACAATCGTTTTTTGGGATAAATTAGGCACATCGATTACCGTTTTTTTGGTACTTCTTAAACTTAAATGGTTTTGATACCACAACGCAATTCTACTTAAAACAATCAATCCGATGATAGCAACAATCACAAACCAAATGATGTAATATTGTGAATTAGGAACTACAATTAAGGCAACTAACAAAGGTCCGATTGCTGTTCCGGCATTGCCTCCCAACTGGAAAATGGATTGTGCCAAACCACGCTTTCCACCAGATGCCAAAAAGGAGATTCGGGAAGCTTCTGGATGAAAAATGGAAGAACCAATCCCAACCAAAACAACCGAAATTATAATCATCGAAAAACTGGAAGCATACGATAAAAACACGATTCCGGATAAGGTAAACAGCATTCCAAAAATTTGAGAAAAAGGCTTTGGTCTTTTGTCCGTATACAAACCAACCAAAGGTTGCAATATAGAAGCCGCCAATTGATACGCCAAGGTGATTAACCCGATTTGGGTGAACGTTAAATTGAAATTTTCTTTTAAAATAGGATATGCTGCCGGAATAACTGCTTGTAATAAATCATTCAATAAATGGGCGAATGCAATGGAGAATAATACGGAGTAAACGGTTTGCTGAGCAATAGGATTTGTATCTGGTTTTGATACATTATCAAGAGATGAATTCATATTTTTAAATAAAACGATATTAATAATTATTGATTCAAATGGGTTTATAAAATTCAAACAAACTGAACCACAAAATACCAAAACAACAAGGTGACAAACGACAATGGAATTCCAAAACCAATCATCATGCTGCATAAACGGGGCTTTAAACCGTGGGTAGACGCTAAAATACAAGCTGTAATCATGGGTGCCATCGCAGACTCCATTATGGCAACTTGAATGGTTTTTGAATGCTGTTGCAAAATTACGACATACAACAAGTAAATGAGAGCCGGAGTCACTATTAATTTATACAAAAGACCCAATCCCAGAAATTTCCAGTGTTGGCTTTTTCTGTCAAAACTTAATTGCAGTCCAACTGAAAGCATAGCCAATGGAGTCATGGCGCTACCTACTTTTTGCAAAAGAAACTGAATGTATTCGTGGAAATCAAAATTAAAAACATTCATCAAACAGGCTACCAAAAAAGTTATAAATGGAGGAAAAAGAAGAATCTTTTTGGCAATTTGAAAACCGTTTGGGCTTCCGGTAGAATATAAGGTTGCCACGAGAATTGCCAATGTAGAAAGCACCACAAAAGAACCAGGTTGATCAACTAAAATAGCCGTTTTCAAACCTTCCTCGCCATATAATGCTTCAATTATTGGGAAGCCTAAAAAAGAAGTATTCCCTAAACCGGCAGTTATAATTAAACATCCTATGAGTTTTTTAGACCATCCAAATTTGCTTCCTAAAAAACTAAAAAACAAATACGAAACGACAAACCCAATCCATGATACCCCAATTGGCAAGAGTAATTCTGTACTCCACTCTATTTTTGGAATATAGTACAGGGCCAATGCCGGAAGACAGATATAAATGACAATCTTGTTTAATAGCTTGTAAGCATTTACAACAGGAAATGCTTTTACATTTTGCAGTACAATGCCCAGGAATAAAAAAACAAAGATTAGAATGAAGTTATTCATAATTACGAATTGGATACAAAAATACCATTTAAATTTATTCAGGGGAATAGAAAATCCTCCTTTAGATTTTTTGATTATGTTAAAAAACAAAAAATTGGTAATTCTATTTTTAATTGTATATTTGCAATATATTTTATTACAGTATGGTTTCAGGTAAATTTGCAATAACGATACATATACTTACATTACTCTCTAAATTCCCAGATGAATACTTATCTTCTGAATTTATAGCGGGAAGTATCAATTTACATCCTGTTTTGGTCAGAAAAGAAATAGCAAACCTGAAAAAAAATAATATTGTAGAAAGCAAAGAAGGCAAAAATGGAGGAACGAAATTATTAAAATCGGCCTCAAAAATTTCATTAGACACTATTTTTAAAATGACTTTTGATACTGTTGGCCTGGGATTTTCAAAAAATGAGCCTAATCCAAATTGCCCCGTTGGAAAAAAAATCAATGAAAATTTAGAAAATTTATATGAAAATATCAATGAAAAAATCAGCTTACAATTAAGCGGTATTACACTGGAAAATTTTTCTAATCAATTTTAAGACTATTTTTTTAAACTAAACTGTAACATTTTTTATTACTTTTAAATACATGCAATTATGAAAATCGCAATTATCGGAGCCACAGGATTTGTAGGTTCAACCATTTTAAATGAATTGGCAAGTCGCAATCATGAAATTACGGCCATAGCAAGAAATCCTAAAAAAAATGGAAACGCAACCGTCAAATGGGAGAAAGCTGACATCAATAACGTTGAAGAACTGTCTAAAATCATTGCAGGAAATGATGTGGTACTAAGTGCTTATAATGCCGGATGGGCCAATCCAAATTTATATACCGATTTTATTGAAGGCTCAAAAGCCATTCAAGAAGCCGTTAAAAAATCAGGCATAAAACGGTTAATTGTCATTGGTGGCGCAGGAAGTTTGTTTGTTGCTCCAAATCTGCAAGCTGTAGACACACCAGATTTTCCAAAAGAATATTATGCAGGAGCAACAGCAGCGAGGGATTATTTGAACATTATCAAAGAAGAAAAAGATTTGGATTGGGCATTTTTCAGTCCGGCTTTTGAAATGCATCAAGGCATAACTACAGGAAGAACGGGTAAATACCGTCTGGGATTAGAAAATCCTGTTTTTGATGAAAATCAAAGAAGCATTTTATCAGTGGAAGATTTAGCAGTTGTTATTGCTGATGAAGTTGAAAACCCAAAACATCATCAGGTTCGTTTTACAGCAGCGTATTAATTCTATTGATTTTCTTAAATAAAACAGTTTCATAAGCAGTTGCTTTTTGAAACTGTTTTTGTTTTCACTACTTTTACTATTCTAAAAAATTATTTTGCCAAATAAAAAACATCATCCAAGCGCCTTAAACGAAAAACCCGGAATTTCTCCTCCTGAAATTATCAGCGCTGCTGCTGTTGGGCATATTCAGCAATTTAGAAAAACACAACCTTCGGCAAAAGAACTAGTTGAAGGTATTTTAGCAAAAAACATAACTGCTCTGAGCCGTGCGATTACCTTAGTGGAAAGTACGAATGCAAGCCATTTGGCAAAAGCCAATCAAGTAATAAATGCCTGTTTGCCTTATGCTAACAAATCTGTCAGAATAGGAATTACTGGAGTTCCCGGTGTTGGAAAAAGCACGTTTATTGAAGCTTTTGGAAAATACTTGACTGGTTTAGGAAAGAAAGTAGCGGTACTTGCCGTTGATCCCAGCAGTACGATTTCGCATGGAAGCATTTTGGGTGATAAAACCCGAATGGAAGAATTAGTTAAAGACAAGAATGCTTTTATACGTCCATCAGCTTCGGGAGAAACATTAGGGGGTGTGGCTCGAAAAACCCGTGAAACGATTACTCTTTGTGAGGCTGCCGGTTTTGACACTATTATTATAGAAACGGTTGGCGTAGGACAAAGTGAAACCGCCGTTCACAGCATGGTTGATTTTTTTCTTCTATTAAAGATTTCAGGAGCTGGCGATGAATTGCAAGGTATCAAACGCGGAATCATGGAAATGGCTGATGCTATTGTCATCAACAAAGCTGATGGTGATAATATTAGAAAAGCAAATTTAGCTAAATTAGAATTCAATAGAGCATTGCATCTTTTCCCTGCAAAAAAATCCGGTTGGACACCCACAACTGCTGCTTGCAGCGCCATTACCCATGAAGGAATACCCGATGTTTGGGAAACCATTCAGAAATTCCTGGAACTGACAAAAGGCAATACTTATTTCTTTGAAAAAAGGAAAGAACAAAACCAATATTGGATGTTGGAGACTATCGACGAACAATTGAAAACCAATTTTTACAACCATCCGGAAATTCAAAAGGCATTGGAACAAAACAAAAAAGCGGTGCAAAATAATGAAATTTCACCCTTTGCAGCCGCCACTCTTTTATTGGAAAAGTATTTTAAATTTTAACTATAAATTCCTTTTTATTAACGGATATTACCCACAGAGTTTTTAGCGGTATCATGTTTGGTTTTTAAAACATTACCTATTATGTCAAAACCAATGCGAACCTGGGTTTTTAAGGTATCTTTTAAACCTGAAGTAGATTTTTCAACTATAACAAATGTCAATTCAAATTCACCATCGGTCAACTCTAGCATCACACCATCCCCTTTATCATTGATTTCCCAAACTTTTTTTCCAGTTTTTGCATAAGAAGCTGCAGCTGCGCCACCACTTGCACCACCTGATAAATTACCCACACTTGAAACTGCTGCGGAAATAATAGCGCCACCCGGTAAAGCCCCGCCCATTAACGAAGCACCTTGCGATAATGCTCCACCAGCGGCATGTAGCCCTTGATTTACTTTTTCTCCAAAAGCGAGACTCTCATTTTTAGACAATTCAACAATACTATTATTGGAGGTATTAACCCTATATCCTGTATTTGAAGGAAATAAAACTACACAACCTCCTTCAACTAATGTTACATTTATTCTGCCTGCGTTTACTTTTTCGCCAAATGTCGCTCCTTGAGTCTGTTTTGGAACTGTAACATTCATCGAAATTCTGTTTGGCATCCCTCCATTTATGTTATTTATATTGCTTTTTTTATTTACTATTGTTCCTGGGATTGCCTTTGTTTCTATTTCATTTAAAGAATTGCCTGTTTGTACCTTTTTCTCTTTTATAGATGCATCTAAGCCTTTTTGTTGAGCAAAACTATTTTGCACCAATAAAAATAGAACGAGAAGGACTTTTGAAATTGTTTTTGTATTCTTCATGACGGTTTAGATTTAATGGTTTATAGTATTATATCAATAGAGGTTAGTTTTTGTTACCCTAATTTTTATTGTTTTTCAAACACTAACACACTGCAAACTAACTTGTTAAAAATACAACTAATTCATTTAAATGTGAAATTTATTTTCAATCATCCAAATATTTAAAAAATAAAACAAAAAAGCGGTGCAAAATGATGAAATTTCACCCTTTGCAGCCGCTCAAAAATTATTAAATCTGTACCAAGATTATAAAAAATTACCCTAATCCTTTTTCCAATTTTCCGAAAAACAACGATTTATCTCTTCTTATCCCTAAGTTTATATTTTTTCTCTTTATATAAATTTCCAGCTATAATAACATGTGCTAAAGCATCTTTTGCTAATTCAGTATTTAGTTTCACAAGAATAAAAGTAGTATCGTTCTTAATTTCAAACTGTAACGGTTTTAAGTTTGGCTGCATGATTACGACTTGATTATCAACTCTAAAAGCGTTAATATCGTTAAACTGCATAATAGATCTTCCTTTTGTGGATGCATTCAAACTGTTTAAATTTCTTCCAACCATCGGGGTTTCAAATTGAGTTCCGAGATAACTCAATAAAGTTGGCGGAATATCAATTTGACTGCTTAATTTATCATATACTTTTCCTTTTGGAACGTTAGGTCCAATGATCAAAGCAGGAATATGAAATTTGTTTATAGGAACTAAATTTTTTCCGTAGGTTCTTGTATTGTGATCTGCAATAACAATAAAAATAGTGTTTTTAAAATAGGCCTCTTTTTTAGCTAATTCAATAAATTTGCCAATTGAAAAATCAGCGTATTTCATGGCATTGTTTACTGTTGCAGGCTTTTTGTCAAAAGGCTTAATTCTGCCGGAAGGATACTCAAAAGGTTCATGATTTGACGTAGAAAACATTAACGAAAAAAATGGTTTATTTCCTTTGGATTTAAAATAATTATTAGCTTTCACCACCAAATCCTCATCAGAATAACCCCAAGTTCCCTTGAAAGCATATTTATTCCCGTCTTTGTCGAAATCATCCTGATCCACAATGTCTTCAAAACCATTTCCATTGAAAAAAGAAGCCATGTTATCAAAATTAGCCATGCCGCCATAGATAAAACTGGTGCTGTAACCTTTTCTTTTTAAAGCATCCGCTAAAGTAAAAAATCCTTGTTGCGAATTTCCAAGTTTCACCACACTTTCAGATGGAGAAGGAAGAAATCCAGTTATAACGGCTTCAATTCCTCTGACACTTCGCGTTCCGGTGCAATACAAATTGGTGAACAGCAATCCTTCCTTAGACAGTTTATCGAACTCCGGAGTTAATGGTTTTCCACCCAAAATACCAACGTATTCCGCTCCAAGACTTTCTTGTAAAAAAACGACAAGGTTATACGGTCTTTTTAAAAGAGAATCGGGTTCTTGATTATGAAGAAATGGAATCGATGCGTCGGTAAAATCAGTTTCTGACACATTCATGTATTTTTTTACGCGGGCAGTCGCCTCCGCTTCATCCATTTTACCATACATCTTAGTATTGCCTTCATTTTTAATCGAATAAGCGGCAAAAGCAACGGTGTAAAAGGAGTTTAATCCTAAGCAATTTGTTAATTGATCCGTTGAAAAAACAGCATTACTCGCATTAATGGGTCTTTTTGAAGTAAGGCTGGAACGCGCACCAAAAAAGAGAAAAAAAGCAACAAACGGAAAAATAATCAGCTTGAATTTGTAATCCGATTTTTGAGTGTGAAATAATGTATTCCCTTTTTTTATGGCAAAATACAACGTGATTCCTAAAATTAAAAAAGTAACCATTATAGAAGTTAAATAGCTTTTTAGCAACATCCCGACAACTTCTTTTGGATAAATCAAATAATCTAAAAAAATCTTATTTGGACGCGTATCATATTGTTTAATAAAATCCGGCGTTGCCAGTTCTACAAAAAGAATCAAAAAGAGAAATGAAAAACTATAAAACACTACAATTTTATTCGTGTATTTTATAATTTGACTGGGCAAAAAGGTAATTAAAACTGCGGGAAGAAAAGACAAATAACACAACAATATTAAATCCATTCGGAATCCAATTGGAAAAATGTGCCAATACTCTTGAGTTTCTACTACCCTGTCTTTAAAGAGAAAAAATAAAAATATTCGACTTAAGGTAGTTATTAGCAATCCTATTGCTATGAAATTGAAAACAGGTTTCAGAAAAGCTAATCTTCTCATTTAAAAGGGATATTTTACTTTACAATTATTATTTAGAAAAATTATTTAGGATTATCTAATTGTTTTCTTGCATTTTATTTTCATTACTAAACCAATCATAAGTATATTTAATTAAAAATATACCCACAATAATTTTAGCAACTTTAGCGGTTAAATAACCGAAATTATGTCCTAAATCATAGCAATAATTATTTTCAGAAATTGTCCAGAAATTCAAAGGAAAAAAACCAAATATTCCTTTTAACACAAATCCGACTCCACATAAAGCCAAAAACACTACAAATATTTTTTTCATAAAACTTGATATTTTAGACCTACTCTTCGTAAAGTTTAATTTCTCGGTCATAAAATTCATTGGCGAGAACGATTAATCCTTCCATTTCAGCATTTAATTCTGCTTCGTCAAGATCCTCTGCTTCTTCCATAAACTCTACCTCATCATCTTTTAGATTGATGATAAATCTTGGGTAATCTAAGTGTATGATAAAAATATCTTCGGGAAAATCAGTATTGTCGCCCAGTAAAAATTTTGGTAATTCCATGAATTTAATAGTTAAGTATTTATTATTTTATTTGTTATGATTTTGCACCACCAACTTTCTTGTCAATCTCGCAAAGCGAATATACAAAAATAAAGCGGCAGCGGTTAATCCCGCCAAAAGTCCAATCCAGATTCCAACGGCTTTGAGTTCCGTATATTTTCCTAAATAATAGGAAATAGGGAAACCAATGACCCAATACGCCACAAAGGTAATGTACATAGGGATTTTTACATCTTGCAAACCACGTAACGCTCCCAAAACAACTACTTGAATTCCATCCGAGATTTGAAAAATGGCTGCAATCAAGAGTAATTTTGAAGTTATAATGATGATTTCTTCGTTGTCTAGCATTTGGGCTGAATCCGTCATATTCAAGAATAAATGTGGCAGAAAATTATGAAAAACCACAAAGATTATCGCAAAAAAGGTTTCAAGTATAATCGCCAATAAAAAAATAGATCGTGCTACAATAATCAAATTTTTATAATCGTTCATTCCTTTGGTATGACTCACTCGGATCATTGCTGTAACGCTTAACCCCATCGCTACCATAAAAGTTGACGATGCCAGAATAAGTGCAATCTGATTGGCAGCCTGGCTATTTTTACCCAAAGAACCTGAAAGCCAAATCGCAGCTGTAAACAAAGTTACTTCAAACAACATTTGCATTGCTGAGGGCAAACCAAGATTGATAATTTTTTTCAAAATTGATTTTCGTATTTCTTTGAAACTAAAATTCTTGAAATATTTTTTCAATGCTGAATTTCTTTTCATCAGGTAATGCATAAAAACTACCATCATTATCCTTGATAATACGGTTCCTAGTGCAGCACCCAGAATTCCTAATTTTGGAAAAATCCAAATTCCGTAAATCAGTACATAATTAAAAAATATATGCACTACGTTAGCCATAAATATAGCATACATCGAATATTTTGTTTTGGCTAAACCATCAGCAAATTGTTTGTATCCCTGATAGATAATCACCGGAATCAAAGAAAACGCAACCCAGTCAATATAAGGAGCAGCCATATCAGCCACTTCTTTGGGTTGGTGCATCAAATACATAATTTGTTTAGACAACACCGTCAAAATAAATAATGCAACTCCTAAAACCGTGCATAAAAGCAATCCGTGATGAAAAGTCGAACGGATTTTTTGATCATCTTTTTCGGCATCCGCCTCAGCCACTAAGGGAGTAATTGCGGTAGAAAATCCTATCCCTAAAGACAAAGCGATGAATATAAAGCTGTTACCCAGTGAAACGGCCGCCAATTCGGTAGAACCCAATTTACCAACCATGAAATTATCAACTATACCTATTAATGTATGACCTAGCATTCCTAAAACTACTGGGTAGGCTAATGCAATATTATAAGAAAACTCTTTGAAGTACTGAGATAAATTCACTTTTTGCTTTTTTGATGGCAAAGATAATTAGAAGCTTTCAATTGCATCAATACTATTGCATATATAACACTACTTTTTTACTGCTTATTTACACTCAACAAGGAATTCTATAACAAAACCCAACAATTCTATAACAAAACAGACTTATGAGGGCTATACATTTGTAAAGTCGTTTAGAAACAAATAGAAATAACGACAAAAGAATATTAATCAAAACAATAGAATTATGAAAATCACTGGAAAAATTAAAACGGTATTTGTATTAGCAATAGCAATGCTATTTGCTGGTAATGTAGAAGCACAAGAAACAAAAGAAGTTACAGAAGTTACAGAAGTTCCAAATTACGATCAGGGATTCCGTTTAGGATTTGGTTTAAATGGTGGATATTCAGTTGATAATCCATACAAATTAGCTTTAGGAGCCGATGCAAGATTACAATATGATTTATCAAAAAGATATTCTGTAACCTTAACAACTGGTTTCAACAACTTATTTGTAAGTAAAGCTGACGGAGACGATCTAGGATTTATTCCGGTAAAAGCAGGTTTTAAAGCTTTCGTATGGGATGATCAATTTTATGTAATGGGTGAAGCCGGTGCAGGATTTGCAGTGACTAATAATTACAACCAAACCTCCTTGATTTTAGCCCCAAGTATTGGTTATGCTTCAAAATACATTGATATCTCTTTGCGTTATGAGCACTATTCTGATTTTCCAACAGTGAACAATAATGGAACTTCAGGTGAAGGTGTAGGACAAGTTGGAGTTCGTCTTGCTTATGGTTTCAAACTATAAAACTGTTTTGAATTAGTTAGAAAAATGCGCTGAATTTCAGCGCATTTTTTGTTTTATTTTTTAAAATATTTTTTATCTGTCAACGTTTTCATAAAGACAATGAGCTGTTTTTTTTCCAAGTCTGTAAGGTTCAGTTTGTCTTCGGGTAAGGTTTGATTCTCTAACTTGAATCCCAATCCACTCCCGCCGCCATCATTGTAGAAATCAATCACTTCTTCCAACGATTTAAAAACACCATTGTGCATGTATGGAGCCGTCAATTCTACATTTCTTATGGTAGGCGTTTTGAAAGAATTACGATGAATTTCGGCTTTCGTTAATTCGAATTTCCCTAAATCAGGATCTAATTTTTTATACTTATCCGGAACACCCAGCACTTCGCTTTCTGATTTCATAAAACTTGGCGGTACCGTTCCGTTTGTCAATGGAATAAAATGACACGTCGCACATTTTGCTTTTCCGGCGAATAAATTAAATCCTGCGATTTCATCTAAATCAAACTTTTCCTCTCCCCGCATAAATCCATCAAACTTTGAATCGTAATTACTCAATGATCTTATGTAGGATGCCAATGCGTTTTTTATCCCAAATTCATCTATTTCTTTCTTAGGAAATGCCTTTTGGAACTTGGCAACATAACTCGCTTGTTTTTTTAAAGCTATAGCTGATTTTGCCAAAGAACCATGCATCTCATTTTCATTGATAATTACCGCTACAGCCTGATCTTCGAGATAATTAACTCTCGAATCGAAAAAGAAAGCACGTTGAAATGCTATATGAGTAAGCGTAGGCGTATTTCTTTTAACCAAAGATTTACCGTCTAATGAAATTGATTTCTCCACACCGTCGGTAAAAGCTTTATCAGAATGATGACAAGAAGCACAAGAACGAGAATTATCTCCCGATAAAACAGGATCATTAAACAATAATTTTCCCAATTCTATTTTTTCTGGTGTCGTTTCATAATCTGGAAATGCCGAAAAAGCTTCGGCATCAAAAGCATTTTTGTCAAAAAGGGTTTGGGCAGTTGTTTTTAATCCTCTGGTTTCTTTGACAAAAGGAATATTCAAAGCCATTTGGGTTTTATATAAATCCTTACTCAGCGGATTTGCAACTTTCAGAATAAAAGCAGCCCGGTCAAATTCATTGAACTTATTATTATTTTTCAAATATTCTTTTCCCTCTTCGATCGTTTTTAGAACTGCGTCATCTGAGTCTTCAGCATAAACCTTATAATATTTCTCAATGCTTTCTAATGATGACAATGCTTCAGGAATGGAGTTTTGAGCAATTGGCGAATCAAATCCGGTAATCCCTAAAGTAATAATCCTAAAGACTTCTAACCGCATAGCATCAAAAATATACGAATCTGTCAATTGATTCGTTTGCGAAAGATAGTCTAGCCTTTTTAAATTAGCGGAAAGTATCCCAATTTCTTTTAAAAGTACCCCTTTTGATTCAGGGTCATATTTAGGAAAAATAAATTCTTCAATTACTTGAAATCCTTCAGGAGGAACTGTTTTTCCCTCGTCTTCTTCAAATTCATCTAATGCAGGACCATTAATCTCTTTAGAAACAGTCGGAAAATAATACTCACTAATCGTTTCTACTTGTTTGTAGCTTTGATGTGCCTCCAAGAATTGCTTTTGAATTTGTGGTAATGGTGCGTTATTTTGAATTAAATCTTCTAATTGAGCAACTTTTTGAACTAATATTTTAATATCTGATTGGAACAAATCATTTATTTCCTCATGCTTTTGGGTATTATCCTTACAGGAGAAAAGTGAAATTAGAATTAAAAAAAGAAAAAAATTCTTCATGCTATTTATGAATTATTAAGAAAATTATAAAAAAACAGAAACCACGGTTTCAAAAAGGAAACCGTGGATTTCTGCAACTATTTAATCTGTGAAGAATTTATCTTGCCAATCCTTTGATTAAAACAATTTGACTCGCCTGATTTTCAAGTGGACGTTTTGTACCTCCATCAACCCCTTTATATTTATCACCTCTCCAAGAATGTGGCTGGACACTCAATAAAAAAGTATCTTCAATTCCTAATTGCTCTGAAACATCTATCAAAGCACCATATTCCCAATCTCCAAATTTAGAAGTTCCACCTACATTATATTTTGCAGCATCAGTCGCGGTACGGCGATGATCTAACTCCACAACCACTTTTAATGCCTTGGTAGCAATATTGTATTGATAAATGTAAGCATCATGAGTCTCATCTCCATATCCATTAGCGTCTTCTTGTACGTATACATAATTTTTTGTCACGCAAATATTATCTGGATTTTGGAATTTTCCGGCAATTCCAGTACGATCATCACCATCAAGAATTATCTGTAAAGTTCCTGTTAATGGATTTGCAGCGTCCAGATTCAACTTATAAACTCTACCGTATTTAGTTCTTGAAGCATCCGCATTAACTCCTGTAGTAGCTTGTCCAGTAACATTAAAGTAGATTTCACGGTCAGCAGCTCCTCCTCCTTTTCTGTAATCTAGATCTTCAACTCTACCAAATTTTACGGCTTTTAAAGTATTTACTGACGCATTAATTGCTGCGCCTGACAAATCTTTTTGATTTTCGATTTTCACAAACGAAACATTATAGGTTTCTCCCGCAACCATATCTTTCTCTCTCTGGTTGTCATTCGTTCTTTTCATCATATACAAAGAACCAGTTGACAAATCACCCACAGTATTCGATACATACATAAATACTTGTCCGCCATTGGTTTTATCATCATCATCACCAATCACAACAACTGTTTTTCCTGCAAATGCAGTTTTTTTTAATGGCAAAGCATTCTCCGCACTTAATCTTCCAAAAGCTGGTAATGCTTTTACAATAGAAGCAGCTCCAACATCTCCATAAGGATTTATTCCCTGCGTTTGGGATTCTTCTCCTGATTCTCCACAGGTTATATAAAGTGGTCCAAAACCATGTTCAGCAACCGTTGCCATTGTAGCGCCGCATAACCTCGAGAATCCTCCGTCAGAATTCAACAAATATTCTCCTTTTGTAGGTTTTAATGTTTTATCAAATGTGACTCTTGATACTGCAAAATTGTCTTCGTGATTTACCAAAAAAGTAAAAGTGCCATCGGCGTTTTTCAACAATCCTGATCCATCAGCTGATCCTCCAAAAACAAAATTTGGACTTTCTGCTAAAACATCATCAGAAGCAATCAGTGAAAAAAGCTCTAAGTTCTCAAAGCCGACTTGCTTTTTCAATAACACCGGGGTCGAAGATTGATTCGCTAAAACAACACTCGTCGTTTCATTAGAAGATTTAGAATCACTCTCACATGAGATTAATGATGCTAAAAATAACATTGGTAAAATAATTCGTTTCATTTTGGTTGATTGTTTAAATTCTCAGCAAAGTAATGCCGTGAATTTAAACTCTGAATGAATTGAATATTAACAAAAAGCCAAGAGTTGGCTGGATTTTAAAGCGATAAAAACAATAATTTTACATACTAACCGTATCGTAATACAATGATAAACTTCAAATAACTTTCGTAAGAAAATACAACTTACGTCTTCTCGAATCAATCATGCGCCAAAAGTATTAACAAACGAAACCTTTGAAAGTAAAAAACAAAACCCCGTTTAAATTGCTTTAAATAGACTGCACCCAAAAGTTTAGACAAATTTATAATTAATTTTGACAATAGTGAGCTCGATATTTTATCGGGCTCATTTTGTTTAAATTTGATTTGATTCTTTCGTTATTGT